>NZ_JBHMIN010000026.1:0-88629 GCF_048060215.1 Micromonospora sp. LOL_021
TACGCAGGCTGGTACGCAGGGTACGGGTGATGATCGTGGTCATGGGGGGTCCACCTTCCGTCTGCCGAGGGGGCACACCGCACCGGTCACGGGCGGGCGGGTGCGCGGTGAACGGTCATCCGGGTGGTACGGAGTCAGGCGCGGGCGCGGGGGCGCTGCCGCGCGCCGTGACCATGTACAACCACGCCGGCCCGTCGACGATTCCCGACCGGGCCCACCGACCCGATCCACTGGCCGGGCCGGAGCCTGGCTGCCGCCCGGCGGCTGCGGGCCGGAGTGGGTGGCGCGACCATGCACAACGACCCCGCCCGCCGGACCATTCCGCGCCGACCTGGACCTCAGGAACCGCGCACGCTCAGCGCGCAGCGTCACCTTTGGCGCCCAAGGGCAGCCAGAAGACTGGCGACGTTTCGGGAGAGACCGGGTGGCACCAGAGCCGCCGTACGGCTGGCTGAGGGTTTGGTTGATCCGGGCGAGGCTGATGCCGCAGGTGCATCTTGATGCATCTGCGGCATCAAGCTCACCGCACACACCCATCGGGTCACGTGGCATGCTGCTGACCATGTGTGTGCGGAGCTGCCGATGACCGTGGTGTCCGTCATCAACTACAAAGGTGGTGTCGGCAAGACCACCGTCACCGCCAACATCGGGGCTGAACTCGCGTACCGCGGGCACCGGGTGCTGCTCATCGACCTGGACCCACAGGCCAGCCTGACCTTCTCCTTCGTCGAACCGACCATGTGGGAGCGGGAACTGGCCGACGAACGGACCATCCTGCAGTGGTTCGGTGACGTGCTGGACCGTGGCGGCGCCGCGCCACTGGACCGCTACGTGCTCACCCCGCCCACCGTCAACGAGGTGATCGGTCAGCACAGCCAGGGTCGGCTCGACCTGGTGCCGTCCCATCTGATGCTCACCGACGCCGACCTCGACTTCGCCGCCAGCCTGGGCGGATCGCGGTTCCAGCACGGCAGCCCGCGCTTCCTGTCCCTGCACCGTGCGCTCGCCGAGGCGCTCGCCGCGCCCGCGTTCACCGACTACCAGGTTGTCCTGGTCGACTGCCCACCAAACTTCACCATGGTCACCCGCACCGGGGTGGTCGCCAGCGACCACATCCTGATCCCGGCCCGGCCGGACTACCTGTCCACGCTCGGCATCGACTACCTGCGGAAGAAGGTCTCCGAGCTGGTGACCGACTACAACCGAGTCGCGGCGGGCCGGGCCGACCAGATCAGCCCGGAGATCCTCGGCATCGTCTTCACGATGGTCCAGTACACCGGGCACGGGCCACTGCTGGCGCTGCGCAACTTCATCGGCCATCCTGCGACCATCGAGATCCCGCGCTTCCAGCAGATGATCCGCGACAACAAGACGGTGTTCGCCTCCGCCGGTGAGCACGGCCTGCCCGCGGTCCTGATGCCGGACGCGAACGTCAACGTCCAGTACGAGTTGCAGCAGCTCGCCAGCGAGTTCCTCGCCAAGATCCGCCCGTAGGAGAGTCACGTGACCAGCGCCGCCGACCTGTCCCACGCCGTCCTGATCCGGGTCGCGGACTTCCTCCGTACCCTGCCGCCGGAGCAGTTGGCCGCGCTCGCCGACGGCACCGCGCAGCTGACGGTCGCCACCGCCACCGCCGGGCCGCAGCAGCCTGCGGCACCGGCACCGGCACCGGCACCGGCTCGCCGGAACCGGGCCGCCAAGGCGGCGAAGCCGGCGGTCGTCGTCGACACCGACCGGATCCGCGCCGACCTGGCGGCGATCGACGACCGGGTGGCCGCCGGACGCTACCTCGACGATCTCGGGCTGAAGGTCGCCGAGCTACGGGCCCTGGCCGCCGAACTCGGGGTGGCGCTGCCGAGCCGGGCCGCCAAGGCCGTCATCCAGAAGAACATCGTCCAGGCGACCGTCGGCCGACGGCTCACCTCGGCGGTACTCAGCCGCCCCGCCAGCAGCTCCTGACAACAGCCCTGACAGCAGCACGACACCGCCCGGCCAGTAGCTCCGTACGGTGAAGAGTCGGTTGTGCACGGTCAGTCGCCGAGCTGGCGGCGTACCTCGTCGAGGACTTCCGCCCAGTGCGCGGCCGGCGCGCCGGCGCGGAGCTGACCGGCGAGGTGCTCGGCGAGCAGGCGGGCGGACCGTTCGGTGAAGTCGGGCTGGTCGTCGGCCGAACCCGGTTCCGGGCGGTACGGCGTGGTCAGCGGCAACGGATCGCCGACACAGACCACGTCCAGGTGGCCGGTGGTGCGGGTCAACGCGACGTACAGCATCCGGTGGCCGCGTTCGTCGTCGGCGACGATCTGCTCCGGCTCGACGACCACCACGGCGTCGAACTCCAGGCCCTTCGCCTCGGCCGGGCTGACCAGGTTGATCGCCGCGCCGAGGTCGCCCTGCTGGGCGCTGCTCCAGGCGAGCCCGTTGTCGGCGAGCGCCGCCTCGACCTCGCGGCGGCAGCGCGGCGGGCAGACGACGCCGACGAACGCGCCCCGCGCGGCGTGCTCACCGGCCACGGCGACGACCCGACCGGCCCGCTCGGTGAGCCCGACCCGGTGCACGCCGGGTTCGGCCGGGCCGTCCCGGACCACCTCCGGTGGTGTCACGCCGGGCGCGGCGACCGGCAGCAGCCGGGCGGCGAACTGGTACGCCTGGCGGGGCACCCGGTAGCCGTACCGCAGCGGCGCGACCCGCACCGGGCAGGTCGACGGCAGATGCCGGGTCACCTCGTCCCAGCTGTCCCGGGCCCAACCGCCGGTCGACTGGGCCAGGTCGCCGACGACCGTGCACGAACCGGTGCGGCTGCGTCGGGCCACCGCCCGCAACTGCATCGGTGACAGGTCCTGCGCCTCGTCGACCACCACGTGCCCGTACCGGCGCGACGGCCCGCCGTCGATCAGCTGGTCCAGCTCGTCGAGCAGCGGCAGGTCGGCGGCGGACCAGATTTCCTCGGAGATCCGGTCGGCGCCGCGCCGGTGCAGCAGCGCCAACTCGTCGGCGGTCAGCCCGTCGGCGGCGGCGCGCAGCCGGGGCCGGGACGCCAGCAGGCCGCGCAGGAACGCCGCCGGGCTCTGCTGCGGCCAGAGCCGCTCGACCAGGTTGGCCAGCGCCGGTTCGCCGCGCGGGTCGACGCCGGCCCGGTCGTGGACCAGGTCGGCGAGCCGGTCACGGAACAGCTGACGGCGACCGCTGTACGGCAGGTCGGCCGCCGAGGCGGCGTCGAGTGCCTGCTGCACCTGCTCGCCGGGCAGGGTGATGAACCGGCTGCCGAGCAGCAGCCGCTCCGCCGGGTCCGGGGTGCCGATCCGGTTGCGTAGCGCCCGGTCGAGCAGGCCGGCCATCCGGGCGTCGCCCTTGAGCCGGGCCACCGCCGCCGGCTCGGCGCGGCCACGCCGTACCGTCGGGGCGAGCCGGCTGATGTCGCGCAGCTCGACCTCGGCGTCGCCGAGCCCGGGCAGCACCTGGCCGATGTAGCGCATGAACGTAGGGTGCGGGCCGACCACGAGTACGTCGTCGGCGGTCAGCTCGGAATGTTTGAACAACAGCCAGGAGACCCGGTGCAGGGCGATGGCGGTCTTGCCGGTGCCCGGGCCGCCCTCGATCACCAGGACCTGCTGCAGCGGGGCGCGGATCAGTTCGTACTGGGCGGCCTGGATGGTGGCGACGATGTCGCGCAGGGTGCCGGTCCGGCCCTTGGCCAGCTCGGTGAGCAGGTGCGCGTCGACGTCGGCCCGACTCGACCCGTCGGCTGACCCGCCCGCGATACCGGCGGCGATCTCGGCGAACAGGACGTCGTCGAGGTGGTCGATGACGTTGCCGGTGCACTGGAATCCGCGTCTGCGCACCAGGCCCTGGGGGTCGTCCGGGCTGGCGGTGAAGTAGCGGGCCGCGGCCGGCGACTGCCAGTTGATCACCAGCGGGTCGCCGCCGTCGGGCGAGCCGATCAGGTGCCGCCCGAGGTAGTACGCCTCGCCGGACTCGTCGTCGATGCGGCCGAACGCGACCGCGTCGGCGGCGCCGCCGAGGGCCCGGGTGACGGCTTCGGCGTGGCGGCGCAGCCGGGCGGCGGTGGCCCGGTCGGCCCCGCTGCTCGCCAGCGAGCCGAGTTCGGCCACCCGCCGGTCGCGCTCCCGGGCGGCGGCGTCGAAGTACGCCTGTTCCGCGGCGATCTCCGCTGACATGTCGGCCATGTGCACGCTCCCCGGGTCGGCAGACCCGGCACACCGTACCGGTGCGGGCAGGAGTCGGACAGCCCCTGAGTGTGCAGGACCGACGGCCCGGGACGCGGATGTCCCGGGCCGGCGGGCGTGCCGTGCCGTCGTTCGTCGGCCTGCCGATCAGACGAAGTTCACGTCACTGCACCACATGTAGGCCTGGTCGAGGTGGGACGCCTGCCAGATCACGAAGACGATGTGGTGTCCGGTGTAACCGGAGGTCGAAACGTTGAAGCTGATGTTCTGTGCCGGCGCGTACCGGCCGGTCTGGGTGATGAAGTCGAGGTTTCCCCACCCGAGCCGCTGGGTAGCGGGGTTGAACCCGTTCTTGCTCACGTACACCCGGAAGTAGTCGGCGCCATGGCTGGCCTGGTCGTACAGCTGGATCGTGAAGTTGCGACCGACGTTGGTCTTCTTCCACTGTCCGGGCTGGTTCAGGCTGTTGTTCCGGGAGAGGGCGTTGCTGCACAGCTGCCCATCGGGGGTGCGGCCCTGGAAATTTCCGCCGAGTCCGTCGCGCAGCGCGCTCATCCAGTTCCACATGGTGTCCGGGTTGGCCTGGAAGGCCTGCCAGCACATCGGGTCCTGCTGCTGCATGGCCGGGTTCATGTGCTGGTGCCCCCAGTCCTGCCAGCACTGGTAGGCGCGGCTCGCCGGGTTGACGATGGTGCCGTGAGCCTGCGCCGCGCCGGTGAACGGCAGCATGCCTGCCATCAGGGCGAGCAGCAGAACAAGCGCTCGAACAGGCTGACGGGCGGCCGGTCGGGATCGCCGACCGGGTTGATCGAGGTTGCGTGAACGCATGGTACATCCTCCGTTCCTGGGCGCTCATACGGGTGCGGGAGCGCTTCCACCCGACTATCGCACCCATTGGTCCGGATATCAATGATGGTCTATGGATATCTGTTTTTGTCGGGCCGCCCGGAGTCGCCCCCGCAGCGACTCCGGGCAGTTACCGATCCAAGAAAGCGTTGATCTCGCAATCAGCGACCAACAGCTGCCGACTTAGTCGGCCGCCAGCGACTCGACGACCGGCTGGCGCAGCGCCCGGCGGGCCGGCAGCACCGAGGCGACCAGCGCGGCGACCGCCGCCACCGCGACGACGACCCCGAGCTGCGCCCAGGGCAGGTCCAGCCGGAAGATGTCGTCCTCGGCACGGTTGAGCACGGCGAGCGCGCCCGCCGCGCCGGCCACCCCGATCGCGATGCCGCACGCCGTACCGCTGACCGCCGTCAGCACCGCCTCAGTGGCGAGCATCCGGCGCAACTGGCCCCGGGTCAGGCCGACGGCCCGCAGCAGGGCGTTCTCCCGGGTCCGTTCGACCACCGACAAGGTCAGGGTGTTGGCCAGCCCCAGCAGCGAGATGAGGATCGCCAGGGCCAACAGCGCCAGCACGAACCGCAACACCGTGTCGACGGTGCCGGTACGCGCCTCGGCGTACGCCGCCCGGTCGACGAAGGTCACGAACGGGTAGCTGACGACGATCGACTCCACCGCCTCGCGGGCGGCCTCGGCGCCGACGCCGGCTGCCGGATCGACCTGCACCAGCCAGGTGTCGATGTCGGGGTAGACGGCGGTGACGTCCTCCTCGACGGCCAACACCCTGCCGGTGGCCGACTGGTCGCCGCCGCTCGGGTCGGCGAGGACCGCGACCACGACGACGTCGCGTGCCTGCCCGACCGGGCCGGCGGGATCGACCGCCTCGGCGGGGTCGGCCCGGTCAACGGGATCGGCAGGGTCAACGGGATCGGCCGGGTCAACGGGATCGGCCGGCACGGGTTCCAGCCGGAACCGGTCGCCGACGGCGAACCCGGTCGCTTCGTTCACGATCACCCGGCCCGGCCCGAAGTCCCGCACGTCCCCGTCGGCCACCGCCAGCTTCGCCTTGGCCAGCAGGTCGGGATGGCTGGCGGCCACGTCGAACCCGCCCGGAGCGCCGTACACCCCGGCGCCGCCGAGCACCACGCCGAGTTCCGGCAGGTCACGCAGCCGGTTGATCAGCTCCGGCGGCACCGGGTCCAGGTCGGACTCAACCAGGAAGGCAGCTCCGATCCGGGCGTCGACCTCCCGCTCCACGGCACGTTTGACGCTGTGCGCGCCGACCGAGAACGACGTCACCAGCCCGATGCCGATCACCAGCGCCATGGCGGTGGCAGCGGCGCGGCGCGGGTTGCGGACCGCGTTGGCGACCGCGAGCCGGGCGGACGGCCCAGTCGCCCACCCGGTCAGTCGGCCGAGCAGCCGGGTCACCGCCGGCACGATCAACGGGCTGGCCAGCACCAGACCGACAAAGGCCAGGATCCCACCGGCGACCACCACCAGCAGGTCCTCGAGCCGGCCGGCGGCGACCAGCCCGAGCACGCCGACGACGATCAGCAGCAGGCCGGCACCGAGCCGCAACCGGCCGACCGGTCGGGCGACGGTCAGCGCCGCATCGGTCAGCGCCGCGACCGGCGGTACGGCGGTGCCGCGCCAGGCCGGCAGCAGCGCCGCGCCGACGGTGACCCCGACGCCGCAGACCAAGGCGACGACGACGGTACGCGGGGTAACCACCGTGCCGCTCGGCATACCGCTGCCCAGTTCGGCGTAGAGCTGGCGCAGCCCGGCGGCGGCCACCACCCCGAGCAGCAGTCCCCAGACCGCGCCGATCGCTCCGACGGCGGCGGCCTCGACGACGCCGGCCCGGAACAGCTGCGCCCGGGTGGCCCCGACGAGGCGCAGCAGCGCCGTCTCCCGGGTGCGTTGGGCGAGCAGGATCGTGAACGTGTTGGCGATGACGAACGCGGCCACGAAGACCGCGATCGCGGCGAACGCCAGCAGCAGCCGGGTGAACTGCTCGCCGTTGCCGACCGCGAAGTCCAGCGCGGCGGCCCGCAGTTGCTCGCCGGTGCGGGTGGCGACGTACCCGCCGGCGGCCGAACTCAGGCGTTCGGCCAGCTCGGCCTGGCCGACGCCCGGTTCGGCGACGACCAGCACCCGGTCCAGGTCGGCACGGCCGGTGAGTTGGCGGGCGTCGGCGTCGACCAGACCGAGCAGCGCGCCGCCGGAGTCGACGCCGGTGCCGGCGACGTCGACCAGACCGACCACCTGGTACGGCCGCGGCTGCCGGTCGGTGACGGCGGCCTGCACCCGGTCGCCGATGGTGATGCCCCGCCGGTCGGCGGTCCGGGCGTCGAGCACCGCCTCCCCGGGCCGCTGCGGCAGCCGGCCAGCGGCCAGCGGCAGACCGGCCAACTGGGGGTCCGCCGGGACGGTGACCATGTTGTTCAGGCCGGGGATGGACTGGTTGTCCGGGCCGAGCAGCCCGACGCCGTACCAGCTGAAGGTGCCCTCGGCGGCGGCGACCCCGTCGACCTGACGGACGGCGTCGACGAGCGTGGCCGGCAGCACCTCGCCGTTGACGTCCGGCGCGCCGGCCTCGCCGGCCGGCACGTCGAAGTCGCGGGTCAGTTCGATGTCGACGAAGCGGTCGAGCAGCCCGGCGCGTTGCTCGGTCGCGGCGGTCAGCCCGTCGGAGAAGATCAGGGTGCCGGTGACGAAGCCGACGCCGAGGACGATCGCCAGCGAGGAGAGCAGCAGTCGGCTGGCGTGGGCGCGCAGCGAACGCAGGGTGAGCCGCAGCATCTCCGGCTCACCCGCCCACTCGGGTGTCGCGCCCGGCGGCGGCCACATGGGATGTGCCGGCACCGGCGGCGGCCACATGGGATGTGCCGGCACCGGCGGCGTCGAGGCGGGACATCACGTCGAGGATGGCGTCGGCGTCGGGCCGGTTCAAATCGGTGACCCGGCGGCCGTCGGCGAGGAAGGTGACCCGGTCGGCTCGGGTGGCGGCGAGCGGGTCGTGGGTCACCATCACCACGGTCTGGCCGAGCTGGTCAACGGCGTCGCGCAGCAGGCGCAGCACCTCCGCGCCGGTGCGGGAGTCCAGGTTGCCGGTCGGCTCGTCGGCGAAGATCACCGACGGTCGGGTGATCAACGCGCGGGCGACGGCCACCCGCTGCTGCTGCCCGCCGGAGAGTTCGGCCGGGCGGTGCCCGAGCCGGTCGGTGAGCCCGACGGCGGCGACCACCCGGTTCAGCCAGTCACCGTCGACCCGGCGGCCGGCGATCGCCAGCGGCAGGGTGACGTTCTCCAGCGCGGTGAGCGTCGGCAGCAGGTTGTAGCGCTGGAAGACGAACCCGATCCGGTCGCGGCGCAGCATCGTCAGCCGCCGGTCGTCGAGCCGGGTGATGTCGGCGTCGCCGACGCGTACCGAGCCGGAGGTCGACCGGTCCAGGCCGGCGAGACAGTGCATCAGGGTCGACTTGCCGGAGCCGGAGGCACCCATGATCGCGTGGAACCGGCCGGCGTCGAAGGCGACGTCGACGCCGTCCAGCGCGGTGACGGCTGCCTCGCCGGTGCCGTACACCTTGGTCAGGCCGGTGGCGGTGACCGCCGCAGCCGTGGTCGTAGTGGTCGAAGACATCCCGGAAACGCTAGGGACGCAGGCGGCGTGCCGCGTCCACCGTCGCGCGTCACTTGCGGGTCCGCCGCTGGTCGCAGCCGCCGGCCGGCGTACGCCTCAGGTCGTAGTGCCGGGGCGGATCAGACCTGTCTCGTACGCCAGGACGACGGCCTGAACCCGGTCGCGGAGCCCCAGTTTGGCCAGGATCCGCCCGACGTGGGTCTTCACGGTGGCCTCGGCGACGGTGAGCCGGCCGGCGATCTCGGCGTTGGACAGCCCCTGGCCGACCAGCAGCAGCACCTCGCGTTCCCGGTCGGTGAGCCCGTCCACGGCCGGGGTCGCCGGCCCGGCGGCGACGAGTTGGCCGGCGAACCGGTCCAGCAGCCGGCGGGTGATCCGCGGCGCGACCACCGAGTCGCCGGCGGCGATCACCCGGATCGCGGCGAGCAGGTCCTCCGGCGGGACGCTCTTGAGCAGGAATCCGCTGGCACCGGCCTGCAGCGCGGCGAACGCGTCGGCCTCGGTGTCGAAGGTGGTCAGCACCAGCACCCGGGGGGTGGGTCCGGCGGCGCAGATCCGGCGGGTCGCTTCGACGCCGTCGAGGACCGGCATCCGCACGTCCATCACCACCACGTCGGTTTCGACGGTACGCAGCAGCCGCAGTGCCTCCGCGCCGTCACCGGCCTCGCCGACCACGGTCATGTCGCCGGAGTAGTCGAGCACCATCCGGAAGCCGGCCCGGACCAGGGCCTGATCGTCGACGAGGACCACCCGGATGGCGGCGTCGCCGGCCACGGCTGCACCGGTGCCCGGGTCGCCGGTCATGCCGCCGCCCGGGTCGCCGGTCATGCCGCCGCCGCCAAGGTCAGCGGGATCGACGCCCGCACCTGCCAGCCGCCGTCGAGCCGGGCCCCGGCGGTGAACTCGCCGCCGTACAGCCCGACCCGCTCGCGCATGCCGATCAGCCCGTGCCCGCCGACGGGCAGCGCGGGGGCCGGCACCGGCAGCGGGGTGACGTTGCTCAACGCCGGGGTCGCGGCCCGGCGGCCGCCGTCGTCGACGACCTCGATCGCGATGGCCTGCCAGGTGTATGTGATCGCCACCCGCGCCCGGGCCCGCTCCCCCGCGTGCCGCAGGGTGTTGGTCAGCGACTCCTGCACGATCCGGTAGACGGCGAGCGCCATCCCGTCGGGCACCTCGGGCACGGTGCCGGTCACGGTGTACTCGACGGCCAGCCCGGCGGTCCGGGCCTTGGCCACCGCCTCGCCCACCTGGTCGAGGCTGCCGCGCGGGCGGTCCACCACCGCTTCGGCGGAGCGCTGCGGATGCCGCAGTACGTCGATCAGCTGACGCATCTCGCCGAGCGCCTCCCGGCCGGTGGCCCCGATCGTGGTCAGCGCGCTGCGGGTGCGGTCCGGGTCGCGGTCCAGGGCGAACCGGCCGCCGTCGGCGTGCACGATCATGACCGACAGCGAGTGGGCGATGATGTCGTGCAGTTCGCGGGCGATCCGGGCGCGTTCCTCGACGACGGCGATCCGGGCCAGGTGGTCCCGTTCCCGTTCGGCGGTGGCGGCCCGCTCCTCCAGGCTGCGGACGTACAGGTGCCGGATCCGTACGGTCAGCCCGAGCAGCCAGACCCCGATGGTGACCGAGCTGGCCAGCAGGAAGATGTACCGGTCGAGCCACGTCCCGCTGCCGTCGTCCCACTGCACCGCCGGGCTGAGCAGGACGGCGGCGATGAAGCCGCCCAACAGGGTGGTGGCCAGGGCGGCGAACCCGACCCAGGCCTGCCGGGCGTACTTGACCACCGAGTAGAGCGCGATCATGATCGCCACGTCGTGCGGCAGCAGGGTGAAGCTGTCCCCGGCGAGCAGTTGGGCGGCGGCGAGCAGGGCGACCACGGCGTAGGTGGCGGCCGGGAAGCGGCGGCGGGCGAGCAGCGGGGCGGCCATCAGCAGCCCGTGGCCGATGCCGATCAGGCCGTACGGCCCCTCGGCGAGCACCGACGCGGAACCGACGACCGTGACGATGGCGAGGTCGAACAGCAGCTCACGGCCACGGAGCATCCAGCTCGGCGGAGTCGGGGGCGGATGCGGCACCGGCATGCTGCGAGCGTACCCAGGCCAGCTGCCGGACTGGGCGACCGTGGCCATGGGTCAGGTGCTCCGACCCGGCGGCCGTTGCCGGGGGTCAGGTACTGGACTTGCCGACCATCGCACCGGCGATCACCCGGTCCATGCCGGGCAGCCCAGCGGCGGCCAACGCGGCCCGCCGCACGTGCAGCCACCACCGGTGCTCCGGCACGAACCAGCGGACCCCCCGCCGGGCCACCTGCTGTTTGTCGGTGACGACCGGTCGCATCGCGGTCTCGTAGCGGCGCAGCGCTATCGCCAGCACGCCGGGGTCGGCGCCGGCGGCGGGGTCGAGTGCCCGGGTCAGCTCGGCGGCCAGGGTCTCCGCCCCGGCGACGGCCAGCGAGGCACCCTGCCCGGCGAGCAGGGACACCGCCTGGCAGGCGTCGCCGACCAGGACCACCCGGCCCTGGCTCCAGGCCGGCAGCTCGATCTGGGCGACCTGGTCGTAGTAGATGTCGTCGGCGGGTGGGCAGGCGGCGAGCGCCTGCGGCGCGATCCAGCCGAGGCCGGCGTACTCCTCGCGCAGCGCCGACCGGGGATCGGCCGGCAGCTGCGGGTCGGTGGTGCGGTGCACGGCGAAGACGGCGATCCGCCCGTCGCGCAGCACGTAGCAGCCGAGCTGGCGCCGGGTGCTGTCGGTGAGGGCGAACTCGTCGCCGACGGCGTCGCGGGCCGCCGGGTCGTCGAACACCCAGGCGGCGGTGTGGAAGCCGAGGTGGCGCAGGAAGTGCCGTTCGTCGCCGAAGGTGAGCCGGCGGACGGTGGAGTGGATGCCGTCGGCGCCGACCAGCAGGTCGGCCCGGTGGACGGTGCCGTCGACGGTGGTGGCGTCGACCCGGTCGGCGCGGTGGTCGATGCGGGCCAGCCGGCTGCCGTAGCGCAGCGCGACCCGGCCGGGCAGTGCCTCACGCAGGATCCGTTCCAGGTCGGGACGCATGATGCTGACCAGCCGACCGTCGACGATGTCGGCGAACCGGGAGTAGCTGAGGCTGGCCCGGCGACGGCCCTGGTCGTCCCGGTAGGTCAGCGCGGTGACCTGGTAGCCGTACTCGTGCAGTTGCGGCAGCAGCCGCATCCGTTCGATGGCGTCGTAGCCCGGCCCGAAGAAGTCCATCATGTAGCCCTCGGTACGCGGTGCCGGTGCCTGTTCGAGGACGGTCACCGTCCAGCCGGCGGTGTCCAGCTGGTGGGCCAGGGCCAGCCCGGCGATCCCGGCGCCGCAGATGACCGCCTTCACTGTCGGTCCCCTTCCGTCATGGCGTTGTCGGTGGTGCTCATGCTGAGGTGTCGGTGGCGACCAGGCGGATCAGCGGTCCGGCGACCGCGTCCGAGGTGAGGTCGGATGACAGTGGACGGTGCAGCAGCAGGCCGTCGAGGGCGGCGGCCAGCACGGCGGCGCTGCCCGTCGGGTCGGCGACGCCGTGGCCGGCCAGCCAGTCGGCGATCCGGTCGCGCAGCCCGTCGAGGATGCCGGTGAGCACGTCGCGCAGCTCGGCGTCGCGGGCGGCGGCCAGGTACGCCTCGGCGAACAGCAGCGAAGTCGGGTCGGTGCCGGAATAGCCGTCGAGGGCGGCGAGCAGGGCCCGTACCCCGGCCTCGGGGCTGGCTGCCCCGGTCAGCAGCGTGTCGAGCTCGCCGACGAGGTCGGTCATCGCGCCGGTGGCCGCCTCGATCAGCAGCGCCCGCACCGAGGCGTAGTGGTAGTGGACCAGCCCGGGGGCGACCCCGGCCCGGTCTGCGACGAGCCGGGTGCTGACCGCGGCCCAGCCGCGCTCGGCGATCAACGCGCCAGCGGCGGCGCGCAGCCGGGCCCGCACCTGCCGGCCGCGTTCGGCGGCGGTCTGTGTCATCTCCCACCTCCGGAGCAGCTGTTGGGCGCCCGCCCTGGACATTCGCATTGGGCGACTGCCCAACAACTTACCACGCCAACCCGGTCCGCGAAATCGGCTCTGGATTCCGGTGCGGCACCCGTGCGACCCTGTTAGCTATAAGTAGTCGCCCGATCACCAATGGCTACCCCTCGGCCGGAGGCGTGCGTGAGCGAGCTGTACCGTAGGCCCAACTACGATCCGCCGCCGGGCAAGGACAGCGGTGCGACCCCGATGCAGGTGCTGGTCACCGGCATCACCCCGCCGGTGCCGTCCGCGACACACGGCGCGATGACCACCCTCGTCGGCCTACGCCTCGACGGCCCCCGACACTGGATCCGGTTCGACGAGATCCCCGCCCACCCGCTCAGCCAGACCGCGCCCGTACGGCGCTACGACATCGTCTCGGCCGTCGCCGAGCCGGACCCGGCCGACCCCCG
The DNA here is from genome assembly GCF_048060215.1 of Micromonospora sp. LOL_021. Classification (NCBI taxonomy): domain Bacteria; kingdom Bacillati; phylum Actinomycetota; class Actinomycetes; order Micromonosporales; family Micromonosporaceae; genus Micromonospora; species Micromonospora sp. LOL_021. The sequence continues at coordinate 13,096 of NZ_JBHMIN010000026.1, forward strand.
CCCGGAGAGCTGGCGAGTCCACGACGCAACCCTGCGGGTCCGTCACGAAGCCCGCCGGTGGCGCGGACGCGCCGCGATCCTGCACCGACACGCCGAATGGTCCATGTGTGACCTGGAAGACTCGGCGGCACGGGACCCCGACGCCCAGTCACTGGCCCTGATCCGGGTCGCCGAACTGCGCTACCTACGGGTCAACCGGACCCCGGTGGCAGCGCCCGCCGACCGCTGGTCCGCCGCCACCTGGCGCCGCACCGAGCCCGACCTGTTCCGTCCGGTGGTGCACGACCTGCTGCGCCGACCGCCGTTCACCGTCGCCTACCGCTACCACTGCCACCATCCGGTCTGCCGCAGTCACGTACAGGAATTACGCGACCGGGACGTGGTGGCATACCAACGCGCGCGGCAGAAGTACTGCGGGCTGCCGCTGCGGCGCGCGCTGGCCGGTGAGTTCTGGTGGCCGTTGTGCCAGCCCGGCCGCGAGGTGGCGTTCCTGGTCGGCAGCCGCCGCGACGACCCGGCCCGCTTCGACATCCTGGACACTGTCCTCCTCCGCCGGCCGCCATCTGCCCGACCAGGGTCACGGCGACCGGCTCGCCCCGGCTCCCCCGGCGATGTCCTGGGCGAGGGCGAACGACCGCACGAGGGGATGCAGGTGGTATCGCCCGGCGGTGTCCGACTCGAGTAACGCCAGGTCGACCAGCTCCTCCAGCAGGTCTTCGCTGTCCGGCTCGGACCGGTCGAGCATCCGTGCCGCGACGGGCAGCGCGAAGTCCGGCAGGTCGGCGGCGGCCAGCAGGACCAGTGCCCGCTGCTGCTCCGGCGTGAGCTGCCGCCAACTGGCCAGAAAGGTCGCGCTCACGTCGAGATCACCGGCCCGCAACGTGCCCAGCCGGCGCCCGCCGGTGAACCGGTCGCGAAGCGTGAACCGGTCGCGAAGCATGCCGATCGACCAGCCCGGCCGGGCGGCCAACCGGGCCGCCACGATGCGGACCGCCAGCGGCAACAATCCACACGCCATCACGAGCTCCCGTGCCGTCTCGCGCTCGGCGGCCACCCGGTCGTGGCCGATCACCCGACACAGCAGCTCAATCGCCTCAGCCTCGTCGAACACCTCGAGATCGGCGTGCACGGCGCCGTTCAGGCCGGCCAGCCGGGATCGGGAGGTGACCAGTACGCCGCAGGTCGCGGCGCCCGGCAGCAACGGGGTGATCTGGGCCAGGTTGTGCGCGTCGTCCAGCACCACGAGCAGCCGGCGGTCGTGCGTCACCGAGCGGAACAGCGCCGACCTGTTGTCCAGGCAGTCCGGGACGGACTCCACCCCGAGTGCCGCGAGGAATCCGTCCAGGACGTCCTGCGGCGATGCCGGCCTGGCGTCGCCGCCCTTGAGCTCCGCGTACAACTGACCGTCGGGGTAGTGCGCGCCGAGCCGGTGAGCGACGTGTCGTGCCAGGGTGGTCTTGCCGAGGCCGCCCATCCCGGCCACGGCGACGATCGGCAACGAGCCCCGGTCGGACCGGCTCAGGGCGTTGATGATCAGACGGGCCACCGCCTCGCGACCGGTGAAGTCCGCAGTGCTGGCCGGGACCTGGGCTGGCCGGGGCGCCGGCACACGACTGCCCGCCGGCTCCGCACTGCCCGCCGGATCCGCACTCCGCGGCGGCGGGGCGGCGGGCCCTTCGCTGGCCAGGAGCCGCCGGTGGGCGTCGGCAAGCTCGGCGCCGGGTTCCAACCCGAGCCGGTCCACGATCCTGCGGCGAGCCGCCGGGAACACCGCAGCGGCCTCCCCCGTCCGGCCACTGGCGTGCAGCGCCCGGATCAACAGCACGATGAGGCTTTCCCGCAGCGGGTTCTCGTCGATGAGCGCACGCAACTCGGGCACGCACCAGGAGGCGCGACCGAGGTCGATGTCCAACGCCAGACGCGCCTCCAGCAGGTCCAGGTGCAGCTCAGTCAGCCGGCGACGATGCCGTTGCGCGAACGGGCCGGGCACCCCGGCCAGCGGCTCGCCGTTGAACAGGGCAAGCGCCTCGGCCAGCATTGCGCGGGCCCTCCTCGCGTCGCCGACCCGGCGGGCGCGACGGGCGCGACGGGCGCACGCCTCGGCGTACCGCACATCGACGGCGTCCTCGGGCACCTCCAGGCGGTAGCCGTCACCGACGGTCGTCAGGATCCGGGGCTCGGCAGCGTCGTTCTCCAGCACCTTGCGCCAGCGCCAGGCGTACGTGCGGAGGCTTTTCGTCGCCGTGACCGGCGGGTCGTCGCCCCACAGTGCTTCCATCAGAACGGCAGCGCTCACCGCCTGACCCGGCCGCAGGAGAAGGACGACGAGCAGGGCCTGTTGCTGCGGACTTCCCATGTCGATATCGACGGAGCCTCGGCGGCCGCGCACCACACCGAGCAGGTTGAAACGAAGGGATTCCATGTCAATCGCAGACGACCGCGTCGGCGGCGTCCCACAAACCCACCCTCATCTCGCCATCCTGGCAAACCGGAGCGGCCAGCGGGCCCGGCTGTAGGTGAACCCATAGGCGCGATGTGGATGACGGCGACATTGATCGACAGCGCTGTTCAACTGTGGATATACCAAACCGCGTATCCAGTGTCTATCGGCGTACCCGAAGCTCGAACCAAGGCCCCACTCGATGATGGAGGAAGCAGATGGGACTGCACGACCAGATCTACCGGGCCCAGCAGGACAAGCCGGAACTCGCCGAGACCGAGCGGCGGGTCCTCGACGAGCTGACCGAGCGTGACCAGGACTCCGAGGTGGCGGCGGTCGAGTCCGCCGGCTGAGTCGACGTCACCGGGGCCGGGCGGCTCGCCCGTCCGGCCCCACCCGGTCGCGCAGTGTGCGTTCAGCCTGAGATGCAGTGACGTCGGAGGTAAAGTGGTGTCGAGAATGGATCTTGCGGCCGGTCCGGTGGTCCAGGACGGTGAGCGGACACTGAGCTTGTCCGAGGCCCGCCTGCGGGGGTTGGCGGCGGCGGCCGAGCTCGATCTCCGGGTGGACTGCACGGCGGTGCTCGACGGTGATCCGGCCGTCTGGACCGCGACGTTGTGGCGTGGCGACGACCCGGTGCCCAGCGGGCTGGGACTCGGCAAGGGAAACTCGGCGGCGGCGCGGGTCGGCGCGATCTTCGAGGCGCTGGAGCACCACCTCAGTGGGCTGCGCGGCCTCGCTGGCGGCGGGACGACGCTGCGCCGCGCGGGTGAGACCTCCCGCGATCTGATGCTCAGCCAGGACGTGGCGCTCGGCCTGCTCGGGGAGTTGCCCGACGGGCCGCTGGGGTGCCTACCCTTCCGGGCGGTGACCAGCGGCGCCGAGATTGACGTACCGCTGTTCCTTTCCGTGCCGGACTACCTCGACGAGGAGGCCGACCCGCTGCGGGAGAGCCTGGGTGACCACTACGACTACACCGGGGTGAGCCGCTACTCCTGCAACAACGGCTGGGCGGCGGGCACCGACCCGGTCGAGGCAGCGGTCCACGCGCTCAACGAGACCATCGAGCGGGACGCCCTCTCCCTCCTGCTGATCGACCAGTTCCTGGGGCGGCGCAGGTCACCGCTGGTCCTCATCGACACGGAAACGTTGCCGGGCGACCTCGCAGCCCTGGTGTCGGCGGCGGAAACCATCACCGGCCAGCGGCTGCACCTGATCGACATGACCACCGACCTGGGCGTACCGGCGATCTTCGCCTACCTTCCCACGCCCGACGGCGAACCGGCCCGGATCCGCGGCTGCGGCGCCTCCCTCTCCCGGCACTACGCGATCGCCCGTGCGGTGAGCGAGCTGGTCCAGGTCCACCTGGCGTCCTCACTCGGGAACATCCACTCCGCGTTCGCCGCCATGACGCCCACCCGGCACGATTGGACGACGCCCTATCCCGCGCTTCATGCCTGCTACCGAAGCGACTTCAGCACCCGGCTCGGCGACGCCATCCTGGTGCCGTACCGGGACACCGAAGCACCGGACACTGCCGCCGGCCATTTCGACGAGCTCGTCGACATCCTCGCCAGACGCGGCTTCACGCCGCTGCAGCGTGACCACTACGTCACCGACAATCTGGCCGTGGTCAACATCTTCGTCCCCGGCCTGGAGCGGTTCATGCTCGTCACCGACGGACAGGTGGTGGTGCCGGGAAAGCGCGGCATGGCGGTCAAGAACAACGGAGTACGGCCTGAATCCGGGCACGATGTCAGATAGCTGACGTTGATCATTGCGCTGGGCCGGCCGCCCTGGCGCGGCGAGACCGGCAGCGCCGACAATCGGCAGCATGGCGATGCTGTGGCTCGGCGCAGCGGTGCTGCTGACTCTCCTCAGCGGCTTCCTGATGGGCCAGGCGTCGGGATTCACCCTCGTCGCGGCGATCGCGCTGCTGTGGGCAGCTGCAGCCGCCTACGTGGTCGCCGCCATCTGGTCCGCTCGCGCAACCTCCGGTAACCGGGCCAGCCGGTTGACGACGGTCGTCATCACCGGACGCACGCTGCTGGGGATCGCGGTCGGAGCGCTCAGTCTCGCCTTCGCCGCCGCCTACGGCGAAGGCGACCTTTCGCCGTACGGCGAACAGGTAACCGCCGAGGTCACCGATGTCCGTGACGGGTGCGTGCCGGGCACCGAACTGTGCCGCCCCAGCTACCAGCTCTCCGTCGGCGGCGACGATCTCGGCTGGGTTCCGTTCTGTGGGCCGGCCGAGCCGGTCGGCTCGATGGTCGAGGTCGACATCGACCCGCTCGGTCAGCGAGAGCCGCTGACCATCTCCTGTATCCCCGGGCGGGACGCGGCACGAACGATCACCACAGTGTGGCTCGGTTGCGTCGGCACCATCGGCCTGGTGGCTGTCGTCGGCCCAGCGTGGCGCGCCGCCCGCTCCCGGAGCCTTCGTCGACCCAACGTCACCGAGGTCTGACCCCGGCGAGAGGTTGAAACCGGGGAGAGTCCGTCGGTGGCGCATGGCACCCTGACCGGGTGAACGTCGAGGAAGCCGTCCGACTGCGCCGCGCCCGGGACCTGCTCGATCGAGAGTACGCCCGGCCGCTGGACGTGCCGGCGATAGCGCGGGCCGCGTACATGTCGCCGTCGCATTTCACCCGGTTGTTCCGGGCCGCCTACGGCGAGAGCCCGTACGGCTACCTGTCGACCCGGCGGGTCGAGCGGGCCAAGGCGCTGCTGCGCCGTGGCGACCTGAGCGTCACCGACGTCTGCATGGCGGTCGGGTTCACCTCGCTCGGCTCGTTCAGCTCCCGCTTCACCGAGCTGGTCGGTGAGACGCCCAGCGCGTACCGAGCCGGGTCACATGCGGCCGGCGCGGCCATCCCGGCCTGCTACGCCAAAGCCGTCACCCGCCCGACCCGCCGAGCCGGCGTATCAAGTCGGTTTGAAGAAGCCCAGGTCAGCCGGCCGGCGTAGCGTCGCTGACATGACCATCAAGCTTTCCCACACCTTCCTGCTCGTCCGCGACCAGGACGAGGCGCTGAAGTTCTACCGCGACGTGCTCGGCCTGGAGGTCCGCACCGACGTGCCGTTCGAGGGCGTCCGCTGGCTGACCGTCGGCCCGCCCGGACAGCCGGACGTCGAGATCGTGCTCGAAGTCGCCGCGATGGGTCGCGCCGCCGACCAGGAGACTCTGGAGCTGCTGCTCGCCAAGGGCTCGCTCAGCGGGCTGATCTTCCTGGTCGACGACGTGGACGCGACGTTCGAGCGGGTCCGGGCCGCCGGGGCGGAGGTCGTGCAGGAGCCCATCGACCAGCCGTACGGGGTACGCGACTGTGGTGTCCGCGACCCGTCCGGCAACAACATCCGCTTCTCGCAGCGACTGTCCCAGTGAGCTGATCGACAAGGCCGTCCTGCGGCAACCGGGCTGTTCTGGCTCATCCCGAGACAGCCCGGTTGCCGCAGGTCGGACAGACCGTGGCCGGTCGCCTCGGCTGCCGGCTACGGATCGCGGCAGTCAGTAGTAGGGCCGCGCCGGCCGCCAGCGCCGAGACGGCGGCCACCCAGGCGGTCAACGTCCAGGAATCGGCGGAGGTCCCGGCATAGCTGACCACCAGCCCGGTGAGCGGTTCGACCAGCAGCAACGCGAGCGCCGGCAACATGATCACCGTCGCCAGCCAGCCCCGATCGTCGCCGCGCACCGCGAGCAGGCCGCTGGCACCCAGCAGCCCGGTCAGCAGGATCGCGGCGGTCGCGGCGAGCACATCGCCGTCGAACCACCGGTACAGGCCGCCTGGCATGGTGATGATCGCGACTGCGGCGGCGGTCGCCGTTACCAGAGCGACGACGACTCGTAGCCGTAGCCCGGCCCGAGCACCGGGACTGTCCGGCAGGCCGAGCGCGACCAGGCCGAGCGCCAGTTGCGGCACCAGCACCATCAACGGGGGCCGGTCGTACGGCAGCAGTACGGTGGCGGGAAGCAGCGCAACTGTCACCGCCAGGGCAGCCAGGACACCGACCCGGACGACACGACCGGGCGACACGAGTGCGGTGAGCCCGACGGCGAGCCAGGCGACCCAGGCGACTACACCGATGGTCTGGAACGGGCCGAACGTCGGCACCGGACCGACCCGCGTGGGGCCGATCACCTCGATGCTGATCAGCCAGTAGGTGGCCAGCATGGTGGACGTGCTGATCGCGACGGTGGCGGCGACCGGCAGCGCCGCCGCCATGCCGGTGCTGCGCAGGTGGGCGCGGCTCGCACCGGCCAACACGTCCCGGACGTCGGCAGCGCTCGGCCGTCGGCGGCCGCCGTCCACCGTCGCCAGATAGGTGTCGAGCATCTCGTCGCTGCGGTGGGCCTGGTAGTGCGCCGGATAGCAGCGCAGCAACGCCCGGTACCGGCGCTCCAGGAGGGATTGGTCGTCGGTCATGCCACACCTCCGGCGAATCGGGTGCCGGTTGCCTGCTCGCGGGCGCGCAGTCGTTGGCTGGCGGCCTGCACGTTGAGCCGCATCCGCTCAGTTTCGGCCCGCAGAACCGTCTCGCCGCGATCGGTGAGGCGGTAGTAGCGGCGCAGCCGGCCGTCGACGATCTCCTCGCGGTCGGTGGCGACAAGGCCGTCGTCACCGAGCCGGTCGAGTGCGCCGTAGAGCGTGCCGGGCCGTAGCGCCAGCCGGCCCTCGGAGAGGGTGGCTACCTCGGTGATCAGGCCATAGCCGTGCATCGGCTCCCGGGCGAGGGCGGTCAGGATGAGGAACGTCGGCTCACGTAGCACCTCGGGCATGAACACAACGTATCGGTGACGAAAATATATCGCAAGCGAAGGTATTTGTGAGGGGTGACGGTGCCTCCGGTCGGCTTGCCGGTCCCGGCCGGAGGCACCGTCAGCTCACGGGCGGCGACGGGCCGGCCGGGTCACCGCGCCGGGGCGGCGCAGCGCGTCCGCCCGTACGACGATCGAGCGGAAGCGGTGGTCCTCGCCGCCGACGACCTCGACCCCGACCAGATGGACCCATTCGATCCCCGGATGCTGTGCGCCGTCGTCGACCCGGGTGACCCGCAGCACGAGTCGGCCGAGGCCGTAGCAGTAGTCGCCGGTATTCAGCGAAACCGTGTCGCCGACTTTGACCAGCGGGTCATTTCTCATTGTTGATCATTTCCACCGGCTTGCCGTCGCGCAGCAGCTCGGCGAACCACTCGTACGCCCCGAAGTCTTCCACGCGTAAAAATTGCAGGGCGGTGTCCATCGGGCGACATCCGTCGGTCAGGCAGACCGGGCAGCCAGCCCACTCCGCCGAGGGCCAGTGGTCGGTGACGACGCTCGTCGCGTACCGGATGGCGACGTCACGGGTCTGCTCCTCGCTCAACTCGGGGATGGCCGGCGGTTGGGAACCTGGTACCAGGACACTCATTTCTGCCCTCCGCTGATCCTCGGAAACTTCTCCTGCGAACACTCTGGACTCCGCCGGCACTCTCCCGTAAGGATGAAGCGGCATACCCGTGAAATCACTCACGTACGGAGGGGTAAGCGGTGGACATGATCATGTGGATACGCGCGCTCAAAGCAGCGCGGGTCGCCGCCGGAGTAAGCCAGGACGGGCTCGCCGAAAAGATCAACTGGAGTGCGTCGACGATTGCCGCGATCGAGACGGGCCGACGCAAGCCGACCTTCAAGTTTGCTGAAGAGGTTGACGAGGTGCTGGCCACTGGCGGCCTGCTGACCGAGCTGCTGGACCGCGCCGAACGCCAACGCACCCCCGCCTGGTTCCTACCCTGGCGCAAGCAGGAAGCCCAGGCCAACCGACTCCGAAACTTCGAACTGACCGTCATCCCGGGCCTGCTACAAACCGAGGAGTACGCCCGAGCGATCATCTCCGCCAGCGGGCTACGCACCCCGACCGAAGTGGAGGAGCTGGTCCGGATCCGGATGGAGCGGCAGGAGCTGCTGACCCGCGACGACCCACCGGAGTGCATCTTCGTCATCGACGAATCCGCGTTGGCTCGACCGATCGGCGACCACGCCATCCTCGACCGGCAACTACAGCATCTCCAGGACGCTGCTGAGCTACCAAACGTGCGGATCCACATCCTGCCGACGGAGGTTGGCGCGCACGTCGGACTCGGCGGCAGCTTTGCAATCGCGCAACTGCCAGATGTAGATCCAGTGCTCTATCTGGAGAACAACGCCCGTGGCCAAGTCGCCGACGACGAGGAGACGATCAACCTGCTCAACCGCAAGTGGGACTGTCTGCTCGGCGACGCTGCCTCCACGAGCGCATCGCTGCGCATCATCGCGAAATATAGGCTGACGCCATGACTACTACCGATGGTCTCCAGTGGCACACGTCGAGCCGTTCCACCAACACCGGTGGCAACTGTGTCGAAGTGGCCGCTGTGTGGCGCACGTCCAGCCGGTCGACCGACAACGGTGGCAACTGTGTCGAAGTGGCCGGCAACCTGCCCGGCCGGGTCCTGGTCCGCGACTCGAAGGACCGGGACGGCGGCACCCTCACCTTCTCCCCCACCGCCTGGACCACCTTCCTCACCCACACCCCCGCCCACTGACCCCACCCGTACGTGCACAGCCGGTCGCCTCGCCAGCCCACCGTTGGCGAGGCGACCGGCGCCGCACCTTTGATCTCCAATGGCACAGGTCGGTGACTACTCGGCGACTAAGCCATTGCGCACCGTAAGCGCCTCCCGCAGACTGGTACGACCTTCGCGACATCGAAGGCGTTGACCGCCCTTCTGGTGCTTAAGGTGGCGTCACGGCTGTGGATGGCATCACCGCTGGTGTCAACGAGCTACTCGGCCTGGTCTCTGCGCTGCTGGCGGTCATCGCGGCGGTACTCGCCCTCCCCCCGTTGATCGGACGGTGGCGGCGTGGCGATCGAGCGAGGCGTCAACCGCCCAAGATCCTGCTGCCGTCACGCACCCACCTCGTCGACCGGACCGACGAGGTTGCCCAGGTCCTGCAGCATCTCGACCGGGGCGAGTACCTCGTCTCCATTGAGGGCAGCATTGGTGTCGGAAAAAGTGCGCTGGCCACCGAGGTGGCCCACCGGCTAGCGCAGCGCGGCACCGGCCGGCAGAAGGCACGGGCATACGCCTCGCTCGTCTGGTTCGACGCGCACAACGGCGCGCTCGGCCTTGCCGATCTCGCTCGTACCCTCGGGTTGGCCGCCGGTGACCCAACGTTGTCTGCGGCACCAGCAGAGCACAAGGCAGAGGTGCTGCGCGCGTTCCTCGCCAGTCACCCGGCCGTACTGGTCATCGACAATCTGCGGCTCACTGCGACGGACGCCCATCACCTGGTCGACTTTCTACGGACCCTGCCGAGTGGATCCCTTGCTATCGTCAGCGCGAACACCCCGGGCCGGCTGCCGGCACCACGTGTAATGCTCCAGGAACTTCAACAGAAGTACACAGAGGAGCTGCTGATCCGGGAGGCGACCCGCCGCGGTGTGACCGACATCCTCAACGCCGACCGAGCGACGCTGTCCCGGTTACACGAGCTGTTGGGAGGGAACCCGCGAGCGATCGAACTCTTCGCTCTGGCGTGTGCACACGAAGGCCGGAGTTTCTCGATCAGATTACGTCAGCTGGAGGCCGGATCCGCACAGCTGACTGACGCGTTGTTCACTGCGGTGTGGCATGACATCGGTACGACCGGGCGAAGCCTGCTGAGCGTTTGCGCGTTCCTTAACGGAAGCGCGAACGCGGAGCAGCTATGCGTTGCTCTCAATCTGCCGCAGGGCGAGGTTGAGGACCTCGCGGAACGCTTGTGGTCGGACGGGCTGCTCTCCTCACATCAGCGGCATGACACCACCTTCTATACCTGCTCGGCAGCGCTACGCCTGTTCGTGCTCAACCACACGTCACAGGATGAGCTCAACGGAATCGCGACCTGCCTCGCCGACCACTTCATCAGTCGGTTCGGCCAGCACTGGGAGGATGCAACCGGCGCTGAAGCCCACCTCGACGCCATCCGACTGCTCATCCGGGATCGGCACCACAACAGAGCGTTCGAGCAGAGCTTCAAGCTCTTCGAAGTCACCCTCGACATCTTCTTCACGCTGGGGCTCTTCGACGATCGGATCGACCTCGGCTGGGTGGCCTACCAGGCGGCGACGGCACGCGGGCAGAGCGAAGAACGCTCGCTCGCGTTGTCCGTGATCTCGTCGACGCATGCCATCCGGGGCGAAGAGGCAGCCGCTGCCCGCACCGCCGATCTCGGCCTCCGCATCGCCCGCGAGATCGGTTCGGTCAAGGAAATCGCACGTCAGCTCAGATGTGTCGGGTTTCAACTCTTCCGAGCCGGCAAGGCGGTCGAGGCGCTGGCTGTCGTCAAGAACGCCGGTGAGGACGCCGAGGAGATGGCCCGGTCCGTCGGCGACTTCAACAACATGATCGACATTCAGTCACTGGTCGGGGCCGCCTACTGGCATCTGGGTCGAGTCGATCAGTGTGCACGGACCGTACGGCGGTTCCTCGACTCGTGTGAAGAGCTGCCCTGGGAGCGGGGCAAGGCCTACGCGATTCGCGATCTAGCCGAAGTCACCATGATGGGTGGCGCTTTTCAGGACGCCATGCTGCTCCTCGATCAGGCACGCCGCATCGCTGTGAGGTACCGCGATGTACGCCAGTTGGTGAGAGTCGACCTGACGGATGCTCGCATGCATCTGTTCCAAGGGCGGATGATCAGGTCCAGGAGGTACGCGCTCCGGGCAGCGGCCGACGCTCACAGCTTGTCGCTGATCGGCGAGCGGGCCGAGGCGGAGGCAGTAGCAAGGTACGCAGTCCGCGCCCTGTTCTGGCCATGGTTGTGGATTGTTGTATTCCGGAAACCAAGAATCCGATTCACCGAAATGACCGTAGGTGGCGATTGATATACACCGGGAGGGCTCAGAGCATGCCAACTACAGCGGAGGAGCTGCGGTATCGCGTCAGTGTTGAAGATGACGAACTCGCAACGGTGGTGACGCAGCCGACAGGCAGGGCAGGCAGATGCATGGTGCTGATGCTGCACGGTGGACCCGGCGGCGAGAAGGACGGACCCGAGCAGCTGTACGCGAACCTTGCTCGGCAACTCGCCGAGCTTGGCATCGCGTCGGTGCGGTTCGACTTCAGGGGCTGCGGCGAGAGCACCGGCCGCTACCGCGACATGACCATCCGCCGGCAGGTCCGTGAGATGCGCGCGGTGCGGGAGTTCGTCGACGAGAGATTCCGGCCGGGCGCGTGGGTGTTGATCGGCGAGAGTTTCGGGGCCACCATCGGCCTGAGCGACCTCCATCCGGCGTACAAGGCGATTGTCATGCTGTGGCCAGCCATCTGGCTGTTGGACGGCACCTTCGAGTCCTACCTGCACCCAGCCCACCTCGAAGCGGCAGAACATGAGGGATTCTCCGAGATCGACGGCGAGCAGATCGGCTTGGACTTCCTCCACGAACTACAACAGGTCGTAGATGTCAGTGCGCCGCTCGTCGGCCTCGCCACACCGGTGTTGTTCATTCACGGCACGGCCGACCGGGAGGTACCTTTCCAGCAGAGCGTGCGAGCGGCCGAGCTCGTCGGCGGAGCGAGGAAGGTGGTTGTCATCGACGACGGCGACCATTGCCTGGAACGGCCACACGAGAGAGAAATCGTCCACCGCGAGACGGTGACATGGATCGCGGCCCATCTCTGACAGTCGGAGCACTCTTTCTCGCACCCCGGCAGTCCTCGGCCTTTCCCACCATCCCCGGTCAACGCTGTGGCAGGACCGGCGAGGACCTCCAGTGGCAGCTGCGTCAGCACTTCGACGTGCGCCCGGTCGTGCTCAGATCCGGGCAGTTCGGCAGTCCGACCGGCACGCTCCGGGCGGTCAGAGCCGCAGTTCGGGAACTTGACGGCGTCGGGATGCTGCTCGTGGCGTTGGCCGGTCACGTCGTGCACTTTGACCGCAGGACCGGTGGCCTGGTTTCCCTCGTACTCCCGAACTCCGTGCCGGGTCGTCCCGGCAGTATGTTGCCGATGTCCGACCTGGTCGCCGGGCTGCACGGCTGCGACGCGACAGGAAGCGTCGTGATCTGCGCCGATCTCACCACCGCGCCGACCGGGAGCGCACCGCTGTCGCCGATACCCGGCGTGCACCTGCTGGCGTCCATCCCCGGGCCGGCAGCCGCAGTCGGGCACGCCTGCCACGACGCCCTCGCCGCCGAACTCGGCGACCTGGCCGCTTCCGGCGAGCTCCGGCCGCTGAACGAGGTTTTGCACCGGGCGGCGGACCGCACCCGGGCCAGCGGAGTAGCGGTGCATGTCAGCACCGTCGACCGACCGATCGTTCTCAGCGGGAAGTACGCCGAAGAGCAGCTGCCCGACTACGTGCGCGAGGACCTCTACTCACCGCACGCAGGGTCGCGTCTCGACGCCGTCGCAGAACTGGCCACTCTCGCGCCCAGCAGCGTGTACGCGCGGATCTGTCTGCAGCGGGTTGCCACCCACGACACCGCCGACGAGGTACGCAGCTACGCGGACTCCACGGACCGCCGGTCAGAGCAGCCCACGCTGCAGGAACTTCTCGACAACGGGCGGATCTCGGCCGCCGGGATCAGCGACGCACTGCACCGGCCGACCCTGCCCGACTTCGTGCCCCACCCCGGTGGCGAGGTCGTCATCGGCTTCGACTCGCCAGACAGCAGGTTCAGCTCGTGCCGACCGCGGCACCTGCTCCTACTCCCGCCGTTCGAGCTGGCCCGCACAGTGGTGACCAACCGCCAGTACCTGGCGTTCGTCGCATCCACTGACGGGCCTTGTCCCGGACACTGGGTCACCGGCAACAAGCTCTGGGATACGTCCGACCTGCCCGTCGTGATGGTCTCCTGGCACGATGCCTACCGCTATTGCGGCTGGCTCACCGACCAGCTGCGGGCGGCCGGTCGGCTCGCCTGGGACGAACACGTTCTGCTGCCCAGCGAGGCCGAATGGGAATACGCCGCCGGCAACGGCCGGGGCGACCCCTACCCCTGGGGTGACACCGCCGACCCTGGTCGGGCGAACATCCGCGCCAGCGGCCTCGGCGAAGTCGTCGCGCCGGGCCGATTCACGCCCGGCGGCGACAGCGCGGCAGGGTGCCAGGATCTGATCGGCAACGTGTCGGAGTGGACCCGCAGCAGGTGGGGCACCTCCGGACGGATACCGGAATACCGCTACCCGTACCGGGCCGACGACGGTAGGGAAGCGAACGGCTCGTCGCCCGACGCGCGGTACGTCATCCGCGGCGGCGCCTACCACTACGGTACGGAGTGCGCCAACTCCTACACCCGCAACCAGATGCTCGCCACCCAACGACATCCGGCGACCGGATTCCGCGTCGTGGTCGTCCGGCGTACGGGATAGCCGGGCGACAGTGGGTGCCGACTCGTTCTCGGCCGAGGATCCTGTCCTGGGTCCTGGGATCTCCGAGGCCGTCGGATGGGCAGGACTGGTTATCGCCGAGGCTCGCGGCATGCAGTTGATCCAGCCGGACGGTAGTCGCGTCACCGATCTCATGGGTGCCGCCGGTGTCAACCTGCTCGGTCACTCGCACCCCGGCTATGTCCGGGCGATGGCAGATCAGTTGCAACGCTGGATGATCGGTGCCCACGGATCGGACGCCCGGCGGGACATGGGGCGGCAGCTGCAGCGTCTGCTGCCTGAGCAGCTCAACCGCATCCAGCTCTACAGCAGCGGCAGCGAAGCGGTCGAGGCCGCCATCCGGCTGGCGAAGTCCGCCACCGGACGGTACGAGATCCTTTCGTTCTGGCAGTCGTTCCATGGCCGGACCATGGGTAGCCTCGCCCACACCAGCGGTGCCCGCAACGGCCTCGGCCCGCCGGTGCCTGGAAGCATCAGTGCCCCGTACGCCGACTGCGCCCGATGTCCCCTGCGCATGACCTATCCTGGCTGTGACTTGGCCTGCGTCGACCTGGCACGCGATGTCTTGCGGGAGCAGTCCAGCGGCGCACTCGCCGCCGTACTCGTCGAACCGGTGCAGGGCCGGGCCGGAAACGTGGTGCCGCCGGCCGGCTATCTGGCCCGACTCCGGCAACTCGCCGACGAGCATGAAGCGCTGCTCATCGCCGACGAGTCGATGACCGGCATGGGGCGTACCGGCGAGGTTTTCGCCAGCGACCGCCCGGACGTACGCCCGGACATCATGGTGCTCGGCAAAGGACTTGGCAACGGCTACCCGGTGTCCGCCGTCTGCGCCTCGCTGGAACTCATGCAACGCGGACCGTTCGGCGCACCCAGCGCGAGTTCGTCGAGCTACGGCGGATTCCCTCTGGCCTGCCGGGCTGTCGCGGTCGTCGCCGAGGCCGTGCAGGAGCAGGGTCTTGCCGGTCGGGCGCGCCTGCTCGGCGAACGGCTGCTCGCTCGGCTCTCGGCGTCCCTGGTCGATCTTCCGCTGGTCGCCGAGGTGCGCGGCCGGGGCCTCGCGCTCGGGATCGAGTTGGACATCGCCAACAAGGAGCAGCTGCGCCACGTCTTCCAGCAGTTGCTCAACGCCGGGGTCCTGGTCATGACCGGAGGGCGTACGCTCCGGCTGTACCCACCGCTGACCGTTGACGAGGCCGAACTGATGGCGGCTGCCGACACCCTGTCCGAAGTGCTCCGACGGCACTGGGACGAGCAGTGATCAGAGTCGCGGTGGTTGGCTACGGCCGCTGTGGCGAGGCCCATGCACGCTGCTATTCCGCCATGCCGGACGCTGCTGTCGTCGCGGTCGTGGACTCGACTCCGACGAGGCGACGGATCGCCTGTCGCCACCACCCTCACGCAGAGATCGTCGGGTCGTTGACCGAGCTCAGCGCCGAGGTCGACCTGGCGCTGATCTGCACCCCGCCGAGCAGCCACGAGACGTACATCGAAGAGTCTTTGCTGCGCGGTGTGCATGTCTTCTGCGAAAAGCCCGTCTTCCTCGACCCGGTCAACGGCCGACGACTGATCGACCTCGCCAGCGCTCGGGCCCGGATCATCTTCCCCGGGCACAACTACCTCTTTGCGCCGGTCCTGAACGCGCTACGCGAACAGTGCTCACCAGCACGCATCGGTCGGCCGCAGCGGGTCGAGATCACCATCGACCGCACCCGGCCTGCCCCCGGCATCTCGGACTGGCGACCTGACTGGCGCAGCGACCGTGGCGTCGCAGGTGGCGGAATCCTGGTCGATCACGGCGCACACTGCGTGTACCTCACCGAGTGGCTCTGCGACCGGCAGATCCGCCAGGTGTCCTGCCGGATCCGGTACGGCGCTTCCGGCATCGACGACTGGAGCGAGTTGCGGCTACGCCTCGGCGGCGGTCTCACCGCGACGGTCACGCTCGACTGGCGTGCGGTCAGCAGACGGACCGCGTACCGGGTCATCGGCGAGTACGGCACCGCTGCAGTCGTCCTCGACGACCAGCCGGGTGTGGTGCGCGGTGGCCGCGATACCGGAGCAGTCCCGGCTGAGACCAAGAACGGTTACACCCACGCTGACTGGATGCCGGAGATGGCTCGCGACGTACTCCGCCACGTGGTCTGCGCGAGCGACGTACGGACGCTGGCCGCACCCGCGCTGACCGTCGCGGAGGTGATCGCCGCCGCTTACGTCTCCGCCGGAGGCGGCGGTCGGTGGCATTCGGTCGGCGCCCATGATCGGGCAAGGACGTACCAGCCAAGCCAAGCGGATGCCAGGTGGCGAGCAATCCGCTCGGGCGAATCATCGCCGTAAGGCCGATCTGCCGCTGGTGTACGGGTGGTTAGAGTTTGCGAGCTCGCGATTGTCGTTGTGGACACGGTCCGCCATGGTGTTCCACAATGTCCATTCTCAAGAGTTGTCACCCGAATGGGCGACTAGTGGTGGCCGATCAGGCAAGGCGTCGCCCCTCGACGATCTCCTGATCCGACGGTAGATCCCGACCACGGGCCCGGCACCCCGGATCCAGCCGGAGAGATGAGCCGCTCTCACCGAAGGTGCACATCGACTTGTACGCAGCGTTACCGACGCCGGGCCGGTGTGCCCATCGGGTTGATGCCACAGCTGCATCTTGATGCACCTGTGGCATCAAGACTGTAGCGACACCTGCCCCGGGGGCCATGACGAGCGGCACGCCGCCCACCCGCACCTGCGACCGGCTGCGGCGAGCAGCCGGCCGCGCTGCGGTCGGCATCGACGGTTACCAGGCTGTACCGTGGCAGAGCCGCCTTCAGTCCGCATTGGAAAGTGGGAGTACGCGTCATGGCCACACCGACCGTGGATGCCCCTGATCCCAGCCGACTAAGGCGAAAGATCCTCATGCCTCTGTCCGTAGTGGTGCTCGTCGCGGTGGTGACCGCCGGTGCGGCGGTCGCCTTGCAGATGCGGGGCCAGCCGGACGCGACCGCAACCCCCACCGCGCCGTGCGTCGGACCGCCGGATCGAGCGACACCATCGGCGGCAGATAAAGCGACAGCGACTGCCCCGCCGGACGGCAACGGGCTCGACGTGGTCGAGTCCGGCTTCACCCAGCTCGGCAGCACCTCGGCGCCGATCACCCGCAACGCCATGGTCAGCATCGGCGCCGTCGTCGCCATCACCAGTACGCGCACCGCGCATCGTGCCCTGGTGACCTTCGACGTCCTCGACAGTGCGGGTGAGTCCGCAGTCCTCACTACGATCCTCGACCGACCCCGGGAGATCCCGGTCATCCTCCCCGGCGAACGCGTCGGCGTGGGCAGCCAGTTCTGGATCCGGTCTGAGGACGGCCAGCGGGTCGAGGTCGCCCGGGTGAACGCCACCGTCTCCGGCGCTACCTGGACCGCGACGGCGACCGCAGACACGCCAGATGCGACCCGGGACGCGGCCGTAGACGCTGCGGCAACCACGGCCGGCGGAATCACCACCCGGCATCTGGAGACCCGGCGGCACGGTACGGACCAGATTGACGCTACGGTCACCTACGAGGTCCACTCACCGTACTGCCGAAAGTGGACCTCAGTCGGCACCAGCGCGGTGTTCCGTGATGACGCCGGCACGGTGGTCGGCGGGGGCTTCGACCGCACCGTCTCACCGTCCGCCTGCCTGCCCGGCCGGCACCCCGGGTCGACGCTGCTGCCGAGCAGTCTGCCGCCTGCCGCAGCCGACACCCGGACCGAGGTTTACCAGCACTGCGCGCCCCCTGACGACCCGCAACAATGATCAACGGAGACGGTCTGAACATGCTGCACCACGAACGCCTCGGCAAGCTGCTGCCCACCGCCGCGATGGTCGGCGTACTGGCGATGCTGGTGGCCTGCTCACCGGAGCCGTCGACATCCGACGAGGCAGCCAAGCCGCCGGCCGGTTCGGGCGGGCAGCCCGCCGGAGCCGATCCGATGTCAGGCCAGCATCCGCTGCTCGCCGCCACGTTGGAGATGGACCCGCAGGTACGTGCCGTCGTCGGCCGGCTCACCGAAGCGTGTCTGCGCGATGCTGGCCTCGACCGGTTTCCCGCGCAGCTCCCGGCCGGGCTTCCCGGGCCGGCGGTCGTGCCTCCGCAGCAGTCACCGACGCTGGCCGAGGCAGAAGCGAACGGGTACGGCATCCGAGCGGCAGAAACCGCCGGCCAGGCCGACGCCGAGGCCGGTGCCGGTGCCACCACTGAACGGTTCACCTGGCCGTCACCGGCCGAGGAGCGCCGCTACCTGGAGGCGCTGACCGGCGCCGCCGACGGCGAGACCCTCACCGACGACGCCGGCAACCCGACGCTCGGCGGCTGCGTCGGCGAGGCCAGATCCGTTGTGTACGGCGAGGTTGCCGCGCCGCCGAGCCCGGCGGCCGCGATCGACGAGGCGGCGCGCGCCGGCTACGCCGCCGATCCGACGGTGGCCTCGGCGACGGCCGCCTGGTCGGACTGCCTCCAGCAGGCCGGCCAGCCGCAACTGCTCGACCCGGCCGACGCCCGGCGCTTCGCCCAGTACTTCCACCACCCAATCGGTGGACGGCCCGGCGGCCGGGTGCCGGAGGGTGGCCCGTGGCCGGCCGAGGTGGCTCGGGAGAAGGAGATCGGGCTCGCCGTCGCAGACGCCGGATGTGCCGACCGGACCGGCCTGCGTGAGGCGCAGCGGCTGGCGTGGGAGAAGGCGCTGGACGCTGCGGTCGACCGGCACGGTGCCGAACTGTCCGGATACCGGGATGCGATGGCTGCCGCGTTGCGGCAGGGCCAGCAGGCGCTCGCCGACTGAGCCGTACCGGAAAGTGACGGATTGGCGACAGGAGCTCAGCAGACTGATCATCCTCACCTAGAGTCACCGCAACCTCCCTGCACCACGTACGGAATGTGTCCATGTAGTACGTTGGGGTAACCGCGGCAGTCCATCGGCTCAAGAGTGGGGAACAGGCGCGCCATGCCCGCATCGATCCGGCCCCGGCCATACGTGCCGGCGGCGCTCGCCGTCGTCCTGGTCGTGGCCGTCGCTATCACCGCCGCCTGCTCACCCGACTCGGAGTCCGACCCGGCAGCATCCTGTATCGAGGCACCCGACGGCCCGCTCACCGGCACCGCCGGCCCGTCCGCCGAGGCCCCTGACGGCGGCGGGCTGCGGGTCGTCGAATCCGGCGTGACGGTCGTCCCACCGGTGCGTCGACTCGGCTCGGCGACCGCGAGCATCGGGGTCATCGTCGAGAACACCAGCGGGTACGTCGCCTACCGCACCCGGGTCTCGTTCGACGTACTCGACGGTGCCGGCGACACCGTCGTGATCGGCGACGGCGGCGGGACGGTGCTGCTGGAGGTGCCGCTGCTGCTGCCCGGTGCCCGGTCCGGCGTCGGCACCGCCGTGTACGTCGACGGAGCGGCCAGCGCCGCCGACCAGGTCGAGGTGGACACCGCCCTCGGTGCCACCACCTGGGTCGAGCACCGACCGGACCAGGTCGCCGGGGTCACCACCACCCACAACCGCACCACCATCGTCGACGCGGAGTCGCACAGCGGGATCGTGTACTACCGGATGGTCTCGCCGTACTGCACCGGCCTGTTCACCCGGGGCGTCGGCACCATCTTCCGGGACACTACCGGCCAGATCGTCGGCGGCAGCATCAGCGGCGACAAAGGACCCGGCCGATGCGACCCGAACCAGGCAGAGCAGCGGACCGACGTCATCCGCAGCGTACCGGCTGAATTCGACGACTCCCTGACCGAGAGCTACCCCTACTGCGACTTCGGCCCCGCGCCCAGATCGCCGGGGTGGTCGACGGCAGCTCCCTTCAACTAACCGGCTGGCAGGGTCGGCCACTCGACGGGCAGATGGAGGATCACGTGACGAACAGTGAGCCCAACAGCGGCACGAGGTTGGGCGCGGACCTGTACGGGCTCTGGCGTGCCGGCCGGGACAATCTTCCCACCGTGGCAGCGGTCTACTCGGCGGCCGGTGACGCCCTCGATGCTGCCGCCATCGGCGTCGCCGGAGCATTCGTCCGCTCGGGCAACCTGCCCGGGGTGCCGTACGGTCCGGCGTACCAACCGTGGGTCGAGCTGCACGACCTCCTGGCGAAGATCTGCCACGACACGGCCGACAACATCGAGGCGACGGCGGACGCGCTCTGCGTCGCCACCGTCGAGTACGCCCGTACCGACTATGACGCGGCCAGTGAGTTCGCCCGGTTGCTGGAGGTCAACGGCGAGCCGAGGGCCGACATCGGATGAGCTTCGACAACTTGATGCAGCACGCGTACGAGATCCAGCAGCAGGCGACGTTGAAGGCGCTGACCGAGTCCGGGGCTCGTCCGGCAGCCCTGGCCGGTGAACCGCAACTGGCACCGTGGCAAGGTGAGCAGGAGACCCGCCAGCGGGTCGAGCAGATGTTCGGCGACATTCCGGAGCTGTTCCGGGCGTTCGCCGAGATGCCCGACCCGGCAGCGTTCGACGGTCGACTCAACGAGCTCCGACGCTCCATCGAGGAACTGTCATCGGGATCGGTGTCGGAGGACCCGATCAGTGGCAACATCTATCCGGCGAACCCGCGGCTCGACGAGATGCTCGACGCGGAGAGCCACATCGAGAGCTGGACGGGTCGGGCCGCCATGGAGTTCAAGAGCAACTTCATCTCCCCGTTCCCGTCGATCGTTCACAACCAGTTCATGGGGATCGCGGTTCTCCGGGCGGCGCTGGACGCGGAGCGGGAGATCTGGGTCCGGGCGCGCGACGACATCGACAAGATCGCCCACGACACGATCACCGCGCTGGACCGGATGGACGACTGCGGCAAGAACGAGTGGGTGATGACCTTCACCGTGGTGTCGTCGGTGGCGGCGGTGACCGGTGTGGCACTCGCCCCGGTCAGCTTCGGGCTCTCGCTGGGGTTGACTGCTGTCGGGGCCACGTCACAGGTGGCGGCTGCCGGCGTGCCCGACGACCCACCGGCGGTCCGGTTCCAGGGTGAGACGGCACCGGCGGTCGTCGACTCGATGCGCGACGCCATCCGGCTGCTGCACGGCTACATCGCCGAGCAGGAGCAGAAGATCGCCAACGCGCTCACCAGCTGCTGCCAGGCCGTGGCGCAGCAGCGGGACAGCTTCGTAGCGAAACGGCCGGCGCTGGCCGACGCGACCCAGTCCAACGTGACCGGGCCGCTGTTCATGGGCTACTCGACCTGACGGCGACCGCCCACCTCGGCCGTTTGGCTCGACCATCCACAACGACTCTCCACACACCCACTTCGACGACACAGACTGGGGAACGGATCGTGGGACTGCTGGCAGATCGGCTCGACAACATGCACGTGACCGCGGACGCGCCGGGCGGCGCGATCTCCGGTGAGCTGCGCGGCCGCGACTGCGTACGGGTCACCTTCGCCGCTGGCCGCTACCAGTGGCTGGACGAACGCTATGTCGAGCAGCAACTGGCCGGGTTGGGCCGGCTGTTGTGGGCGGGCAGGATGAAGGCGTACTGGGCGGCGGTCAGCGAGGCGCTCGGCACTGCGGTGTCCGGCGAGGACCCGCCGGTCGGGCCGCGCGACGTCGACTACCAGGCGGCCCGGGGCGGGATCGTCGCCGAAGGCCGATCCGACGACGGTTCGGTGCAGATCGAGGTACGCGGGATGCGGGACTGGACGGTGCGGATCGTGCCGGGCAGCCTGCGCCGGTTCCGGGAGGACGAATTCTCCGTACGCGTGCAGCAGGCCGCCACCGCACTGATCCGCGACCAGTTTGCCCAGGTCCGTTCCTTGAAGGACACCATCTACGGTACGGCCGGATAGTCCGGCCAGCAGGGGTGTGACCGCCGTCAAGTTGCCGACATGGTTTCCGCCGGCCCTGCACGGGAACGCCAAGGATCGATACCGTGGTCAGGGGAGGCGTCATGCCGGTTGCAGCGGACACCAGTTCGGTCACGGAGTCGACGGTCGGCGCGTGGGTCGCCCGGTGGATCGTCGGGGCGGCGCTCGGGCAGATCGTCTTCGGCGGCACGGTGCGGCTGGTGCTGGCGGTCCTGATGGGGGCCTTGCTCGGCGGCCTCGGCGTCTGGTTGCTGATGCGGCACCGGGCCGCCCGCCACCCGAAGCAGACCCGAGCGAAGCAGCCGCCGGGGCCGCGGATCCGCTATTCACCGCTGGCACCGCCGGGCCGGCGCTGAGCCGGGCCGCGACCGTCGGCGCTGCCGGCC
The DNA here is from genome assembly GCF_048060215.1 of Micromonospora sp. LOL_021. Taxonomy (NCBI): domain Bacteria; kingdom Bacillati; phylum Actinomycetota; class Actinomycetes; order Micromonosporales; family Micromonosporaceae; genus Micromonospora; species Micromonospora sp. LOL_021. The sequence continues at coordinate 35,148 of NZ_JBHMIN010000026.1, forward strand.
TACGCGTGCTGGGCGGCGGCTGAGGTCCGGGCGCGCGGGCGGACCTGCTCCCGGGCCTCGGGCGCCAGCCGGGGCGGCCAACTGCCGGGCACCAGGACCCCGCAGTGGTACGCCCAGGCGACCAACGCGGTCCGGTTGGTCACCCGCGCCTGGCGCAGCAGCGCGGTCACGTGGTATTCGACGCCCTTGCGGCTCAGGTGCAGGCTGGCGGCCAGCTCGGCGGTCGAGGCGCCGCCGGCGAGCCCTTCCAGCACCCGGGCACCGACCTCGGTCAGCTGCGGGCGGCGTACCCGGTTCTCCGGGGTGAGCAGCACCAGCACCGAGTCGGCCGGCGGCTCCGTCCCGCGTACCGCCACGGCGGTGATGTGGCTGGAGGCGAGGCGGCCGTCGGTGGTGGTCACCTCGGCCAGGCCGACGAAATGCGGGTACGCGTCGGTCAGCAGGATGCTGAACCGGTGGCGGAACCAGGCCCGCCGGTCCGGGTGCAGCACCAGCTCGAACGGACGTCCGGCGAGCTGCGCGCCCGACCAGCCGATCCACCGGGTCAGGCCGGCCGAGACGCGCACCACCCGGCCGTACCGGTCGAGCTGCAGGGCCCGGGCGTCGGGCCGGAGCCGGAGCCCACCGATCAGGTCGGGGTCGGCGCCGGCTGCCAGGCCGGGTTCCGTACGGGCAACGCTGGTGATGCTGGCAGTCTCCACAAAAGGTACGTTGCCCGGCTCGACTGCTCATTCGGCAGTCCATTTATTGCTTGCTTCGGCCCGGTTGTTGCTTGCTTGGGCCCGGTTGTTCCCACTTCACGCCCGGTTATTGCGCACTGTAGTCGACAGACAACTCACCGCACATGGCTCAGTCGGTCGACGCACACCCACCTGATGCGCCGTCATCGTGTCAGCCGAACGCCGGTCGCTCCACCTGTTACTGGGCAGTACCCCGGAAATGTGTGCCGAAGGGTGTCACCAACGAGGGTGTCTCGCACGTTGTCCCGGCGGCGGCCCGGCACCCGGATACCCTCGGCGGGACCAACCCGGGCCTGGAAGGTGACGATGACGACCTCCACGACGGGCGGCCGGGCCGACTCCGCCGCCACCCCCCTGGTCCGGATCGACGTGTGGTCCGACGTGATCTGCCCGTGGTGCTACATCGGCAAGCGACGGCTGCACACCGCGTTGGAGCAGTTCCCGCACGCCGACCGGGTGCAGGTGCGCTGGCGCAGCTTCCAGCTGGACCCCACGCACGGTGAGCCGCTGCCGGTGCCCGAGATGCTGGCCCGCCGGACCGGCGGGTCAGCGGCCCAGGTCCGGGCGATGACCCAGCGGGTCAGCGAGTTGGCCGCCGCCGAGGGCCTGACCTACGCACTGGACCGCGCGGTCGCGGTGAACACCTTCGACGCGCACCGGTTGAACCAGTTCGCCTCGGCTAACGGGCTCGGCGGGCCGCTGCACGAGCGGCTGATGCGGGCGCATCTGGCCGAAGCCGCGGTGCTGGACGACCCGCAGACCCTGGTCCGGCTCGCCGTCGAGGTCGGCCTGGACCGGGCCGCCGCCGAGCAGGTGGTCCACGGCGACGGGTACGCCGCCGAGGTCGCCGCCGACGCCCGGGCCGCTCGCCGGCTGGGCACCACCGGGGTGCCGTTCTTCGTGCTGAACGACCGGTGGGGGATCTCCGGGGCTCAGCCGGTCGAGACGTTCGCGTCCGCACTGCGCACCGCCCACAGCGCGGCGGTGTAGCCCACGGGCGGGTCAGCTCGCCTGTTGGCGGTCGCGGCTGTCCTCACCGCCGGGCTCCGCCGTGGCGGCCCGCTGGGCCACCGCCGGCGGCGGGGCCGATGGCCGGTGTGACCGGTAGGTCAGCCACAGCGCGGCGATACCGGCGATCGCGGCGGCGACGCTGGCCAGCTGGTCGGCCAGCGACGGGCCGATGCTGACCACCACGACGACCAGCAGCACCAGGGCGAGCGCGCCGAGGCCGGCGGTGCGCAGGAACTGCCGTACCGCCGGGCCGGCGTCGCGGAGCACCAGGACGGCGAGAAGTTCGAGCACGATGATGCCCGCCATCACCAGCAGCGGGACGTGCCATGGTTCTATCTGCACGACGTACCTCTCCGGATCGTGCCGCCACCTCGGTCAGGCCAGCGCACTGGTCATTCCCGTGGTGAACTGTGGCGACAGGTCCTGGTCCTCGTAGAGAAACCGTTCGACGTGGTCCTTGACCACGTCGGAGAACCGCCGGTAGCCGGGGTGCACCGGCCGGGGCAGCGAGTTCTCCACCGCCTCGCGCACTCTGACCAGATGTGGGATCGAGGCCCGCAGGTTCGGGTCGTTGTACGCGCCGATCGCGGTCGGCGCGATGCCGTGCGAGGCGAGGATCTTCTGCGCGCCTTCGCTGGTGGCGAACGAGATGAACGCCAGGGCGCGGTCGACGTAGCGCGAACCGGCGACGACGGCCAGGCTCTGGCCGCCGAGGATGCCCTGGCTGAGCGGGTCGACCCGGATCCGTCCGGTCGCCACGTCCCGGTTGCCGGCCAGTTGCAGCTTGCGGTACTCGACCGGCCAGCTGCGCAGGTACCGGATCGTGGAGTCGGCCGCGCCGAACGCCTCGAGTGACTCGGGCTCGCCGCCGGACGTCAGCACCTTCCCGGCGTCGATCGCGTCCTTCAACGGCTGCAGCGCAGCCTTCCACAGCTCGACGTCGGTGGAGATCCGGTCGGCGGGCCGCTCGGCGCCGGGCGTACCCAGTGGCTTCAGTACGGCGGGCCGCTCGGCAACGGCGTGTTCCAGGACGTTGACCACGAACGCCTCGTAGAACGTCGAAACGCTGGGGCGTAGCTGGCCGACGAACTGCTGCGACCCGTCCGGGATCGTGGCGAGTAGATCGGGCAGCCGGCGGGGCGGTGCCTCGGTGGAGTCACCGTCGAGCCGGGTGAACAGCATGCCGACGTCGGTGTTGAACGGCGCGGCCCAGTACACGCCGGGTTCGTCGGGCACCCGGCTGACCTCGTCGAGGGGGGTGATCAGCTGCCGCCCGCCGGTCGGCGGGATCTTCTCGATCAGGCCCTTGGTGGCGAACTCGGGCACATCGACGATGTCGAGGTTGAGCAGGTCGGCCTCGCCGACGGTCGCCTTCTCCAGCATGATCTGGCGTTCGTCGCCGGAGCCGCTGTCGATCGGGTCGACCCGCACGATGGTCTGCGGGTTGGTCTCGTTCCACATGCTCACCAGCAGGTCGCGGGCTCCGGTCGGGTCCGCTCCTGTGGACAGTCGCAGCTCGACCCGCGACTGCAGCCGGCCGCCGGGGGCCGCGTAGGTGGCGACCGCCGCCAGGGTCCCGGTGGCGATCACTCCACTGAGAAACGAGCGCCGGCTGTACGGCGCCTGGTCCGACATGGGCGTACACTCCCTCCGCGCGGCCGATCGCGGTGACTTTCACCATGATCGACAAACAGCGATGGTTGTGTACGTCACACTACGCTTCTGCGTCAAGGCTGTTACGCGGCGCGGTCAGGACGACTGCGACGGATCCACGTCAGGACCTATTGACGTCAGGACGGCAGTCGCATCGTCGACATGAACGTGGGTAGCAGCCACGGCCGCCGACCGCCGACCGCCACGTTGCGGCCGAGCGCCGCCCGCAGCCGACCCACCCGGCCGAACAGCATCAGGTTGAACGTCGCCGGGTCGTAGCGCAGCCGTACGTCCGGCCTCGGGTCGACCGGCTCCAGCAGCACCCGACCGTCGACCAGGGCCAGGGTGGTCGGGCCACCGGTACGCGGGTGGAAGGTCACCGAGATCCGCCCGGCGCGGACCGGCCGGTCGTGGTCGAGCAGCCGGCCGTAGCCGCACCGGGTGACACCGGCCAGGAAGACGTCGACGAACAGCGCCGCCTGGTGCGGGTCGGTGTGCCAGCGTCCGCCGACCGACCGGGCGATGTCCCAGGCGTGGACGTTCATCTCGTTGAGCAGATGGGAGTAGAGGCCGGCGACCGGCAGCTGGGCGGCACCGAGCCAGCTCACCTCGTGGTCCGGGTCGGCCGCGTCGGCCAGCCGGGTCAGCTCCGCGACGTCGGCGTGCAACCGGGCCGACAACGCCGTTACGTCGCGTTCGGTGAACCGTGCCAGCACCCGCCGGTTCATCTCGGCGACGGTGTCGACCGTCGTCGTCGCCCGCAGCTCATTGATCTCCGGCACCGGCAGATTCGGTACGCCACCGGTGACCAGTGCGATGTCCATCGCGGTGATGGTGGCCAGATGGGCCATGGTGTCCGCGAGGCTCCAGTGGGCGGTCACCGGATGGTCGGCGGGCACACCGTCCACCAGGGTGAGCAGCCGTCGTAACACGTCTGGAGCAGAGGTGGCGGCGCACCGCCACTGATCCGAGGTGACCGGCATGGCTCAATCCTCGCCGTTGCCGGTGCCGCTGACTTGTCGCGGATTGCCGTCTTGGGCGTCATCCGCGCCGAACGGCACCAAGCGGGGCAAGATCTGAGAGGACAGCAGCGTCCGCCGCACAAATGATCGGCGCATGACTATCTCCAGGAGTGAATCTCCACACCCACAGACCATCCCACCGGTGTCCGGCTACCCGGCCCCGGCCTCCCGGACCCGGATCGCGCTGATCGGTGCCGCGGCCGGAGTGCTGCTCGCGGTGCTCTGGTCGTACGACTTCGTCGACCACGTGATCGGCGACAACGTCGCGAACGCGCTGCTCGGCCACGACGCCAAGGCGACCGCGATCGGCGGCACCGTCGCCGGCCTGGTGTTCGCGTTCGTGACCGGGCTGGCCGGCACCTTCACCGCCTGCAACGTGGCGATGGCCGCGTCGATCGGTCCGATGAGCCAGGCCAGCGGCGGCGCGGCGACCCGCGCCGGGCTGCGCAGCCTGCTGCGGCCGATCGGCTGGCTCACCCTCGGCATGGTCGCCGTCGCCGGAGCGTACGGTTTCATCGGGGTGCTGATCGGCGACCGGCTGCCGCAGCTGTCCACCGGCTCGGTCGGCGGGCTGCCGGTACGCCTGATCCAGTCGATGGTGGTCTTCGGGCTGATCGGGCTGGCCTTCGCCTACCTCGGGCTGGCCGCGATCGGCGTACTGCCGGATCCGTTCGCCCGCCGCCCGGTGGCCCGGGTGGTCACCCTCGGCGCGCTCGTCGGCGGCTTCCTGATCGGCCGGCCGTACCCGCTGTTCAACAAGCTGTTCGTCTGGGCGGTGGACAGCGGCAATCCACTGTACGGCGCGGGCGCGTTCATCCTGCAGTCGCTGGGCAACATCGTCATCGTGTCGGCGGTGTTCGCGCTGCTCGTCGTGGTCACCCGGGGCGGGCTGATCCGGTGGCTGGCCACCGACCCGGCCCGGACCGCCGCGGTCACCGGCGGGCTGCTGATCGCGCTCGGTGTCTTCATGGTCGTCTACTGGGACGTGCGGCTGCCGGCAATGTTCGACTACGGCTGGTTCCCCACCATGCCGTACAACAGCCGCTGACCTACCGGCGGCCGCGGTGACCGGTTGACGCCCGCGCAGGGTCAGCCGCCGTATCCGTTGGCGGCCACCTGCTGCGCCCGCTCGGCGTAGACGCCCGGGTCGGCCGGCAGCACCGTGCCGAGTCCGTCCACGTAGCGGTTGAACATGCAGAACGCCGCCGCGATCAGCACCGTGTCGTGGACCTCCAGGTCGGTGGCGCCGGCCGCCCGGGCGGCGTCGACCAGCGCGGCGTCGACGGCGCGGCCGCTGTGCGCGACGGCGCCGGCGATCTTCAGCAGGGCGCGCAGCTTCGGCGTGACCGCGGCGCCGTCGACATCCGCCTGTACCGCCCGCACCATCGGCATCCCGCCGTCGAGTTGCTCGGCGGCGAACGCCGAGTGCGACGCGGAGCAGAACGAGCACTCGTTGCGCTCGGACACGTACGCGGCGATCAGCTCGCGCTCTCCCGGGCTGAGCGTCGGGTGCGGCGCGTGCAGCAGCACCTCGGCGAGCGCGCCGAGCGGTGCGGCGGTCTCCGGCCGGTACCGGAACAGGCCGGTGATCCCCGGGTGCTCCGTCTCGTCCAGACCAAGATCGATGTACGCCATCCGGCAGCCTCCTGCGGCGGTCGGCCGCCGCCGGTCGGCGGCACGGTCCCACAGGGGATGATGCCGGGCCGCCGGCCGCCGCGGTTCTTCCAAAGTGCCCGGTCGGTCGCACCACCCAGGATGGACACGTACAGCGACGAGGTGGGCACGCTAGCGGATTGCCGCTGGTGCAAGGCCGGTGCCACGATCGCCGCATGGCTGACTTGGAAACGGTCCGACGCGCAGCACAGGACCGGGCAGCGGAAATGGTACGGCGACTCGGCACACTGGTGGCCGCCGAGTCACCGCCCGGCGCGGTACGGCTGCTGCACGACTGCGCCGACCTGCTCGACACCTGGGGCAGCGAGGTGCTCGGCCGACCGGCCCGGCGGATCATCCGCGACGGGCTGCCGCACCTGCTCTGGCCGGCCGCCGATCAGCAGGTGCTGCTGCTCGGCCACTACGACACGGTCTGGCCGGCGGGCACCGTCACCGACTGGCCGTTCACCGTGTCCGGCCGGATCGCCACCGGTCCGGGCGTCTGCGACATGAAGGGCGGGATCGTGCAGCTGCTCGGCGCGCTGGCGCTGCTGCCCGACCCGTCCCGCGTCGGGCTGCTGCTGACCTGCGACGAGGAGAGCGGGTCGCCGACCTCCCGGCCGTTGATCGAGCAGCAGGCCGGCCGGTCCGGGGTGGTGCTCGTCGGCGAGCCGAGCAGTGAGGACGGTGGGCTCAAGGTGGCCCGCAAGGGCGGTTCGGTCTACCGGATCACCGTCCATGGCCGGTCCGCGCACGCCGGCGTGGAGCCGCACCGTGGGGTGAACGCGGCGGTCGAGCTGGCCCACCAGGTGCTGGCGGTACGGTCGTTGGCCGCCGACGGAACCACGGTCACGCCCACCGTGCTGCACGGCGGCGTCATGACCAACCAGGTGCCGGAGTCCGCCGAGTTCAGTGTCGACGTGCGGGCCTGGACCCGCGACGAACTGCACCGGGTGGACCGGATGATCCGGGCGTTGCCGGCGCGGCTGGCCGAGGCCACGCTCGACGTCGACGGTGGGGTGAACCGGTACCCGCTGCCCGAGTCGGTGGCGGTGCCGCTGCTGGAGGTGGCCCAGCGGGTCGGCCGGCGGATGGGGCTGCCGCCGTTGGTCGGGGTACGCGCTCCGGGCGCGTCGGACGCGAACTTCACCGGGTCGATGGGCGTACCCACCCTGGACGGGCTGGGGGTGGTCGGCGGCGGGTCGCACGCCCGTAGTGAATGGGCGGACCTGTCACAGATGTCGGACAGGACGGCATTGCTGGCTGCGATGATGATCGACATTCTGGACGATCATCGGCTTAGTGCACTTTCGACGGCACGGGACCACGCGCCCACCGGTTAGGCTCCGGACGGCCGGACCGCGGCCGACGTCGAGCCAGCCGTGGAGGTCCACGCCGCCATGAGTCCGACCAGCCGCCAGCCGGACAGCGCCCCCCGGTTCGGGGTGGAAGAGGAGTTCCTCGTCGTCGACGCGGTCACCCGGGCCCCGGTGCCGCGCGCCGTCGAGGTCGTCGCCGGTGCCGCCCCCCCGGCTGCCCGGTCGGGTGGCCGGCGAGATCACCCCGCTGCAGGTGGAGACCCGTACCGAGCCGTGCACCGGGCACACCGAGCTGGCCGCGCAGCTGGCCGAGGCCCGCAAGGTCGCCGGCGGGTGCGCCCGGGAGCGCGGACTGCGGCTGGTGGCCACCGGCTCGGCCGCCGTCGCCGGACCGGTGCCGCCGCCGATCACCACCGGTCCACGGCAGGACCGGGGCGTCGAGACGTTCCGCGGCCTGCACGACGACCTCGCCATCTGCGCGTTGCACGTACATGTGGAGATGCCCGACCGGGAGCGGGCGGTGCAGGTCGGCAACCATCTGCGGCCGTACCTGCCGGTGCTGCTGACCCTCACGGCGAACTCGCCGTTCTGGGACAACCGGGACTCCGGCTACGCCAGTTGGCGGGCGATGACCTGGCCACGCTGGCCGGTGGCCGGTCCCCCGCCGAAGTTCGACTCGGCCGCCCACTACGACCGGGTGGTGGACTCGCTGCTGGCCGCCGGCGCGTTGGTCGACCGGGGCACCATCTTCTGGGACGTCCGCCCGTCCGAGCACAGCCCGACCGTGGAGGTCCGGGTCGCCGACGCCGCGCTCACCGTCGAGGAGACCGCGCTGTACGCGGCCGTGGTCCGCGCCCTGGTGACCCGACTGTCGGCGCTGGTCGAGCAGGGTGTGCCCGCGCCCGACGTACCGGACGAACTGCTGCGGGTGGCGTACTGGCGGGCGGCGCGCGACGGGTTGGACGGCGCGGGCCTGGACCCGGCCACCGGTCGGCTCCGGCCAACCGCTGACCTGGTCGGTGACCTGGTCGCGGCAATGGAGCCGCAGCTGCACGCCCAGCGCGCCCACCGGATGGTGGTCGACGGGGTGGACCGGCTGCTCGCCGACGGCACCGGCGCCCGCCGGCAGCGGCTCGCCGCGCGGCGGCCGGGTGGGTTGGCCGCCGTCGTCGACTACCTGGCCGAGTGCACCGCCAGCTGACCCGGGAGGTACGGGACAACGGCAATCCGGGGCAACCATCGCGGCCCGCGGTGGGTGATCCTTGAGGGACAGCCCGACCGGTCCTGGAGGTCCCCGTGCAGAACGTCGCGACGGTCCCGTTCCATCTCGACCGGCTCGACCCGGTCGCGATGGGTGCCACCGCCCGCCGGTTCGCCGACCAGATGGCCAGCCGCCGCTCGGTGCGGCACTTCGCGCCCGACCCGGTGCCGCTGGAGGTCATCGAGGACGCGGTACGGGCGGCGGCCTGCTCGCCCAGCGGCGCGAACCTGCAGCCGTGGCGGTTCGTGGTGGTCACCGACCCGCAGCGCAAGCGCCGGCTGCGTCAGGCCGCCGAGGCGGAGGAGCTGGAGTTCTACACGCGCCGGGCGTCCGCCGAGTGGCTGCGGGCGGTGGCCCCGATGGGCACCGACTGGCAGAAGCCGTTCCTGGAGACCGCCCCGGTGGTCATCGTGGTGTTCGAGGTGCACCGGGGCCCCAACTCGCCCAGGCCGTACTACGTCAAGGAGTCGGTCGGCATCGCCACCGGGGTGCTGATCACCGCGCTGCACCTGGCCGGGCTGGCCACCCTCACCCATACGCCCAGCCCGATGAAGTTCCTCAACGAGATCTGCGACCGCCCCGCCGAGGAACGGGCCTGCGTGGTGATGCCGGTCGGCTACCCGGCGGCCGGGGTGACCGTGCCGCAGCTGACCCGCAAGCCGCTGTCCGAAGTCCTGGTCCGCCGGTAGGCCGCAGTGGTACCGGGCCGGGCGGACGGCGAGGACGGCGGGTTTCCCGCAGGGTCAGCGGTCCAGGTCGGCGGCGAAGAACCGGGTCAGCGGCTGGACGTGCCGGTCCGGTCGACGCCACTCGGCCAGCAGGTCCTCCAGCAGGTGCAGCTCCTCGACGAGTTCGCCGCCCCGGTAGCGGCGCACCACCGGGTGGATGAAGGCGCTCTCGGACGCCCGGTCGGGCTGCGGGTGGCGTTCGATCGAGAAGACGTCCGGATAGTCGTCCCGCCCCCACCGCAGCCCGAACGTGTAGTAGTGGCTCTCGCTGCCGAATCGGCGTACCGCGTAGTCCTCCGGCAGGTCGTGGTAGTGCCGGACGTGACCGGTCGCCTGGTCGACGACCAGGGCGTCGACCAGGAACTCGAACTGGGTCCACAGCGCCGAGCTCCAGTTCACCCGGTCCAGCACCGCCCGGGTCAGCGAGTCGGCGTCGGCGGAGACCTTGTCGAAGCCCAGCGGCGCCGCCTCGTACCGCTCGCGCAGCAGCGCGGTCAGGGTCCGCAGGTTGTACCGGAACCCGTCGATGAACGCCGAGGATGCCTTCTTGAAGTCGCGGTCCTGGGCCACGGTGCCGGCGAAGTAGAGCCCGTCGACGTCGACCGACTGCCAGTCCGGGTCGGTGGCCGGCATCCGGCCGCTGGGGACCAGCTTCGGACTGGCACCGGCACCGAAGATCGAGGTGTCCATGGCGAAGCCGGTGCAGCGCAGCACCGACTCGTACTCCATCACCGCGGTCTCGCCGTCGGCGTGGGTGTAGGTGAGGTGCACCTCGTAGCGGTCGCCGACCGGGCGGATCTCGTCGACGACGCAGTCCAGCACCGAGTGCAGCGTCTTGAGCTGGTAGCTGTCCAGCACCGCGCCGTGGTGGCCGCGTACGTCCCCGGGGTGTTTGGTGTTCCAGGCCAGCCGCATCGGCCGAGGGCTGGCCAGGTGCACCATGGCGGCGTGGCCGAGGATCGCCGAGGCGGTCTCGAACGCCGAGTTGCCCTTGCCGAGGATCAGCACCCGGTGGCCGGTGTAGTCCGCCGGGTCGGTGCTCATCGCCTCGTAGCCGACCGCGTGTTCGATACCGGTTACGTCGGGGATGTTCGGCCGGCCCCAGCCGGTGGCCACGACCAGGCATTCGCAGCTGTAGGTCTGGTCACCGGCGGACACCACGAAGCCGTCGTCGGTCTTCTCGACCCGCTCGACGCCGACGCCGTACCGGATCGCCAGCCGGTGGTGCCGGGCGAAGTCGGCCAGGTAGCGGACCAGGTCGTCGGCGCTCGGGTAGTACTCCCGGCTGTAGTCGGAGAAGGGCAGTTCGAACGGCTCGTGCAGCAGCGAGTTCCAGTCCCAGCGGAGTCGGATCTCCGGGTCGGCGCTGACGGTGTGCACCTTGTTCAGCGAGATCAGGCCGCGGTGTCTAGGGAACCGCCGGAAGAACTCCCCGGGAGCGTCGGATCGCTCCAGTGTGAGGTAGTCACTGCCGGCCTGCTGCAGGTAGTAGCTGAGCTGTAGCCCGGCCGGGCCGGCGCCGACGATCAGATACCGGTGGTGGGTGGTCGCGGGCGGCACGTCGGTCATGGATCTCTCCCCGGTCGGAATATCCATGACTTTTTATGATGAATGCGCATAAGTCAAACGGTCGTACGGATCATCGACGACCGCCCGAGGGGCGGTTGCGCGGCCCGGCCGAGGAATCCGATCCCCGGGCCACGGTGGACGACCCGGGGCGCCCGGAAACCCGGCCGTGGTGGACGGGCCGGGCGCCCGGGCTGCCGCGGCCGAGGTCAGGCCGCCTGGGTCGCTGGCTCGCGCCGGCCACTGACCTTCGCCGGCGGCATCGGGCCGCCCTTCGCGGTGCCGGACAGCTCGTCACCGTTCACCACCACGTCGAACAGCAGGTTCATCCGGATCGGCTTGGTGATCGACTGGTACCAGGACAACCGGTCGCCGGCCAACTGCAGGTCCTGCAGGACCAGTTCCTCCTTCTCCCCGCGGGAGATCCCCTGCAGCACACCGTCCTTGGTGAACAGTTCGAGCACGGTGTGCCGGGTACCCAATGGGGTGGACACGGCGACCTTCCAGAATCCCTCGACAGACACGACGGCTCCTTCTCTGCGCGGTGAGCCGGACAGCCGACCGCAATACGACGGTGCACGGTGTCCGGATGACGCGTCATGCGACACCTCACTCAGGCTAGCCAGCTCCCGTCGCCGAGGGTTTCGCAATATTGCCGTCTTTCGGCCCGGTCGGATCGGCGACGGATTGTGACAGATCCCGAGAATGCAACGAATCACCGGAGGCAATGTGAAAGAAGCGCTGCACCGTACGGCCGTCGGACGATGATCCCGGTGGCCGACCGTGCCGCGCGGCCTCCCCATATCCACCCACCCTCGGCATCAGGAGGATCCCCGGCGAGCCGGGAGCCACGAGGGCTCCCGTTCACCGCACGCCATTTCCGGAAATTCATCGGATCGGCGTTGCGGCAACGACGTCCGCCCTGTCAACTCCGTCGGCCTGGACAACAGCCGATGGTTCCCGCAGTAAGGAGACCAGACCGTGCTGGGTCAACGCCTGCGCTCGATCAGCCCCGGAATAACGGCGATTTTACTTCTCGTCGTGATGTTCTTCGTCATCGACGCTCGCGTGTCGGTGGCCGGCGCTGACGAGGTTGCCCAAAAGTACCGGTTCACCGAGCATGAGATCGACTATCCGGAAGGTTACGACCAACTACCTAAACGGAACATCCGTGAGGTCAACGAGTCGTACCACAAGATCCGGTCCTGGATCTCCTCGGTGGGCGCGAGCATCGCCGTCAACGACCTGACCGGCCACGGGGTGGCCAACAGCCTGTGCTTCGTCGACGTGCGGACCAACGAGGTGGTGGTCACCTACGCGCCGACCGCACCGGCCGCCGACCGGTTCGAGCCGTTCCTGCTCGACCCGGCACCGCTGCCGATCGACCACACGATGGCGCCGATGGGCTGCGTACCGGGTGACTACAACCTGGACGGCCGGATGGACATCATGGTGACCTACTGGGGCCGGGTGCCGATCATGTTCCTGCGCAAGGCCGGCACCGAGCTGCCCGCCAACGACGCGTACCACCGGCAGGAGATCCTGCCGCAGGACTCGCCGGACGGCCGCTACCACGGTCCGAAGTGGCACACCAACGCCGCCACGGTCAACGACTTCGACGGTGACGGCAAGCCGGACGTGGTGATCGGCAACTACTTCCCCGAGTCCGACGTGCTCGACCCGGACGGCCAGGACAACGTCGAGATGAACGACTCGCTCTCCACCGCCACCAACGGCGGCGGGCTGCAGGTGCTGCGCTGGCACGCGGCGACCTCCGGTGAAACGCCGTCGGTGACGTTCGTGCCGGAGCGCGGCGCGGTCCCGTTCGCCAAGAGCACCGGCTGGACCCTGGCGCTGAGCTCCGCCGACCTGACCGGTCGCGGCCTGCCGGACATGTACGTGGCGAACGACTTCACCTTCGACGCCCTGCTGCACAACGTCTCCCGGCCGGGTCGGATCAAGTTCGAGGCGGTGTACGGCGAGCGCAGCCACGGTACGCCGAAGTCGTTCCAGCTGGGCAAGGACTCGTTCAAGGGGATGGGCGTCGACTTCGGCGACCTGGACGCCAACGGCAGCTTCGACATGGTGGTCTCCAACATCACCACCGCCTGGGGGTTGGAGGAGAGCAACTTCGTCTGGGTGAACCAGGCCGGCTCCGAGGAGGAGGCCCTGCAGAGTCTCTCCGCCGGTACCGCGCCGTTCATCCAGCAGGCCCGGCCGCTCGGCCTGGCCTGGAGCGGCTGGGGCTGGGACGTGAAGTTCGCCGACTTCCGCAACGACGGTGACCTGGAGGTCGTGCAGACGCTCGGCTTCGTCAAGGGCGACATCGACCGGTGGCCGTGGCTGCAGGAGATGGCGATGTCCAACGACAACCTGCTGTCCAACCCGGCGATGTGGCCGAACATGCAGCCCGGCGACGACATCGCCGGTCACCAGCCGCTCGCCTTCTTCGCCCGGACCGACAGCGGCGAGTTCACCAACATCACCGAGCAGCTCGGCCTGGACGTGCCGATCCCGACCCGCGGCATCGCCACCGCCGACACCCGGGCGACCGGCGCGCTCGACCTGGCCGTGGCCCGGCAGTGGGCCGCCCCGGCGTTCTACACCAACGAGGCACCGGACCTCGGCGACTACCTCAACCTGCGGCTGTACCGGCCGACGCTGGACGGCACCGACGCCGACCTGCCCGGTACGCCGGCCTACGGCGCCACCGTCACGGTCACCACCGCAGACGGACGCCGGCAGGTCTCCCAGCTCGACGGCGGCAGCGGCCACGGCGGCAAACGCAGCTTCGATGTCCACCTCGGACTCGGCGACGCCACCGGCCCGGTCACCGTCGACCTGCGCTGGCGTGACCTCGACGGCGATCTGCACAGCACCACCCAGCAGCTGTCGGCCGGCACGCACACCCTCGTGCTGACCGACCGTGTCCAGGAGGTTCCGAACCGATGACCACGACCGCCGAACGCCAACAGACCGTCGGCACGACGACGGCCCCCGCCGGCCCACCCGCGCCGGCGGCGAAGGAGCCGGACCGCCGCTACCTGGCGCTGCGCAACTTCGCCATCTCGATGACCGTGTTCAACATCCTCGGGTACACCGTCCTGGGCTTCGAGCAGCCGTGGCTGTGGCCGATCCTGGCGGTGCTGGTGGGCTACGCCACCGAGCTGGTCTTCGAGACCTTCAGCGCCCGGATGCAGCAGCGGGCACCCCGGTACACCGGGCGCGGCGGACGCGGCATGTACGAGTTCCTGCTGCCTGCCCACATCACCGCGCTGGCCTGCAACATGCTGCTGTACGCCAACGACATGTTCCTGCCGATCGCCTTCGCGGTGATCGTCGGGGTCACCGGCAAGTACGTCTTCCAGGCCCCGGTGTACGGCCGGATGCGGCACTACATGAACCCGTCCAACCTGGGCATCACCGTGGCCCTGGTCTGCTTCGGCTCGTGGATCTCGATCGCCCCGCCGTACCAGTTCACCGAGGGTGCCAACACCTTCTTCCGGATCATGATCCCGATCATCATCGTCACCGCCGGTACGGTGATCAACGCCATGCTGACCCGCAAGGTGGCGTTGATCGTCGGCTGGCTGGGCGGCTTCGCCATCCAGGCGCTGCTGCGGCACTGGATCTGGGACGTGGCGCTGTTCTCCGCGCTCGGCGTGATGGCCGGGGTGGCGTTCGTGCTGTTCACCAACTACATGATCACCGACCCGGGGACCACCCCGGTCAAGCCGATCCACCAGTTCATGTTCGGGTCGTCGGTGGCCATGGTCTACGGCGTACTGATGCTGTTCAACGTCGTCTACACGCTGTTCTTCGCCGTCGTCGTGGTCTGCGGCGCCCGCGGCATCTACTGGTGGATGGTCCACCTGCGCAAGCGCGCCCAGCAGCAGGCGGCGGTGGCACCCGCCGCCGCGCCGGTGGCCGGCGCGACGGCGTGAGGAAAGGTATCTGATGAGTGACCGTATCGCGGTGGTCGGGATCGCCTGCCGGTATCCCGACGCCGACTCCCCCAACCAACTGTGGGAGAACGTACTCACCGGCCGCCGGGCCTTCCGCCGGCTGCCGGACGAGCGGATGAACCACGAGGACTACTACTCCCCCGACCCGGCCGCGCCGGACCGGTTCTACTCGGCCAAGGCGGCGGTGCTGGAGGGGTTCGAGTTCGACCGGGTCAAGTACCGGATCGCCGGCAGCACCTTCCGGTCCACCGACATGACCCACTGGCTGGCCCTGGACACCGTCGCCCGGGCGCTGGCCGACGCCGGCTTCGCCGACGGCGAAGGGCTGCCGGCGGCCAGCACCGGCGTGGTCATCGGCAACACCCTGACCGGTGAGTTCAGTCGGGCGAACCTGCTGCGGCTGCGCTGGCCGTACGTGCGGCGCACGGTCGGCGCGGCCCTGCGCGAACAGGGCTGGGACGACACCGCGGTGACCGCCTTCCTGGACGATCTGGAGCCGCGCTACAAGGCGCCGTTCCCGCCGATCGACGAGGACACCCTCGCGGGTGGGCTGGCCAACACCATCGCCGGACGGATCTGCAACCACTTCGACTTCAAGGGCGGCGGGTACACCGTGGATGGTGCCTGCTCGTCGTCGCTGCTGTCGGTGGCGACCGCCTGCAACGCGCTGAGCAACGGCGAGCTGGACGCGGCGGTCGCAGGCGGGGTGGACCTGAGCATCGACCCGTTCGAGGTGATCGGCTTCGCCAAGACCGGCGCGCTGGCCACCGCCGAGATGCGGGTGTACGACCGCAACTCCAACGGCTTCTGGCCCGGTGAGGGCTGCGGCATGCTGGTGCTGATGCGCGACGAGGACGCCATCGCCCGGGGTCTGCGTCGGCACGCGGTCATCGCCGGCTGGGGCTACTCCTCCGACGGCAAGGGCGGCATCACCCGGCCGGAGGCCAGCGGTCACCGGCTGGCCATCCGGCGGGCGTACCAGCGGGCCGGTTTCGGCATCGACTCGGTCGCCTACCTGGAGGGGCACGGCACCGGTACGGCCGTCGGCGACGCCACCGAGCTGCGCGCGTTCACCGAGGCCCGCCGGGAGGCGGCCCCGGACGGCGAGCCGGCCGCGATCAGTACGGTCAAGGGCAACTTCGGCCACACCAAGGCCGCCGCCGGGGTGGCCGGCCTGCTCAAGGCGATCCTGGCGGTCCGCCAACAGGTGATCCCGCCGGCCACCGGGCACGTCGAGACCCACCCGGAGCTGGACGTCGAGCAGCCCGCGCTGCGGGTGCCGGAGAGCGCCGAGCTGTGGCCGGCGGACCAGCCGATCCGGGCCGCGGTCTCGTCGATGGGCTTCGGCGGGATCAACGCCCACGTGGTGGTGGAGACCGCCGAGACCAGCCGGCGGACCCGGGTCGGGACCGCGACCACGGCGCTGGTGCGGTCCCGGCAGGACACCGAGCTGCTGCTGTTCGACGCCCGGACCCCGCAGGAGCTCGGCGAACGACTCGCCGGGCTGGCCCCGTGGGTGGCCCGGCTGTCCTACGCCGAACTCGGCGACCTGGCCGCCGCGCTGGCCGGGCAGTTGGCCGGCCAGCCGGTCCGGGCCGCGGTGGTCGCCGGCTCCCCGGAACAGGCCGCCGGCCGGCTCAGCCGGCTGGCTGAGGCGGTCGCCGCCGGCGAGCCTACGGTCATCGACGCCGCCGACGGCGTGTTCCTCGGCGCCGCCGGCGGCAACCCGCGCATCGGGTACCTGTTCCCCGGGCAGGGTGCCGGCCGGCGGGCCGACGGTGGCGCACTGCGTCGCCGGTTCGCCGAGGTCGACACGCTGTACCGGACGTACCAGCCACCGGCCGGTGCCGACCTGGTGGCCACGGCGGTCGCCCAACCACGGATCGTCACCGGATCGGTCGCCGGTCTGCGGGTGCTGTCCATGGTGGGCATCGAGGCCACCGGCGCCGCCGGGCACAGCCTCGGTGAACTGACCGCGCTGCACTGGGCCGGGGCGATGGATGAGCCGACGCTGCTGGCCACGGCCGCCGCCCGAGGCCGGATCATGGCCGACGCCAGCGCCGGTGACGGCACGATGGCCAGCATCTCCGCCGCGCCCGAGGTGGTGCAGCCGCTGCTCGCCGGTACGGCGGTGGTGATCGCCGGCTACAACAGTCCGCAGCAGACCGTGGTCTCCGGCCCGGTCGTCGCAGTCGAGCAGGTCGGTGCCCGAGCCGAACGGCAGGGCCTGTTCTGGACCCGGATCGCCGTGTCGCACGCCTTCCACTCCGAGGCGGTCGCCCCGGCCGCGGTGGCGTTCGGTGAACACCTGGCCGGTCAGTCGTTCACCCCGCTGGCCAGGTCGATGGTCTCCACCGTCACCGGTGAGCCGCTGCCGGCCGACACCGACGTCGTCGACCTGCTGCGTCGGCAGGTGCTCGACCCGGTGCGGTTCACCCAGGCGGTGGGCCGGCTGGCACAGACCAGTGACCTGCTGCTGGAGGTCGGCCCGGGCCGGATCCTGCGGGGCCTGGCGGGCGAAATCGCCCCGGACGTGCCGACGATCTCGCTGGAGACCGACAGCCTGTCGCTGTCCGGGCTGCTCAACGCAGTCGGGGCCGCGTACGCGCTGGGCGCTGTGATCGACCATGATGCCTTGTTTCAGGGCCGGTTCACCCGGCCGCTGGAACCCGGTCGGCCGCTGCGCTTCCTCGCCAGCCCGGCCGAGTCGGCCCCGGCCGGCGACTTCGCCGTCGCCCGGCAGGCCGGAGCCGAGCCGACCGATCACGCCCCGGGATCCGCGAACGGCGCCCGGGACCAGGCGGCGGTGCGCTCCGGTGCGGACAGTCTCGAGGTGCTCCGTCGGCTCGCCGCCGAACGGGCCGAGCTGCCGCTGGAGGCGGTACGCCCGGGCAGCCGGCCCCTCGACGAACTGCATCTGAGCTCGATCACCGTGGGCCAGATCGTCAACCAGGCGGCCCGCGAACTCGACGTACCGGCGCCGACGCTGACCTCCAGCTACGCCACCGCGACGGTGGCCGAGATCGCGCAGATCCTCGACGACGCCGCCGGTGCCGCACCGGCCGGCGACGACGCGGAGCCGGTCGTCGCCGGAGTGGCCCCCTGGGTCCGGGCGTTCGCCGTGGACCTGGTGCCCACCGGGGTCGCCCCGTTCGCCGGGTCGGGTGTCGACGGCGACTGGCAGGTCTTCACCGCCGGTCACAACCCGCTCGCCGAGCCACTGGCGGCGGCGCTGGGCACGGCCGGGGTGGGCGACGGGGTGCTGCTCTGTCTGCCCCGCGACGGCCAGCCGGAGCACGTTCCGGTGCTGCTGCGGGCCGCCCGCGCGGCGCTGTCCGCCGGCGGGCCGGTCCGGTTCGTCGCGGTCGGTGACCGGCGCTCCGCCGCCGGCCTGGCCAAGACGCTGCACCAGGAGCATCCGGATATCGACACCACGGTGGTGCTGCTGCCGTTGCCGGAGTACCCGGCGGCCCGCGACGAGGGACTCGACGAGGTGGTGCGCCGGCTCGTCGCCGACGTCGGTGCGACGACCGGGTTCAGCGAGGTGCACTACGACGCCGCCGGTGAGCGGTACGAGCCGGTGCTGCGGCCGATCCAGCTGCCACCCAACGGCGGCGCCGGGATCGGCCCGGACGACGTACTGCTGGTCACCGGCGGCGGCAAGGGCATCACCGCCGAGTGCGCCTTGGCGCTGGGCCGGGACACCGGCACCGCCGTCGGCCTGCTCGGCCGCTCCGACCCGGCCGACGACGCCGAACTGGCCGCCAACCTGGACCGGTTGCGGGCCGCCGGCGTCCGGTTCCACTACGCCCGGGCCGACATCACCGCGGTGGACCAGGTGAAGGCGGCGGTGAACGCCGTCGAGCAGGCGCTCGGCCAGGTCACCGGGGTGCTGCACGGTGCCGGGCGCAACGAACCGACGCCGGTGGCCGCGCTCGACGAGGCCGCTTTCCGCCGTACCCTGGCTCCGAAGATCGACGGCCTGGACGCGGTGCTCGCCGCGACCGACCCGCAGGCGCTGCGGCTGCTGATCACCTTCGGCAGCATCATCGGCCGGGCCGGGCTGCGCGGCGAGGCGCACTACGCCACCGCCAACGACTGGATGACCGACCTGACCCGCAAGGTCGGCGAGGACCACCCGCACATCCGCTGCCTCGCCCTGGAGTGGTCAGTGTGGTCGGGTGCCGGGATGGGTGAACGGCTCGGGGTGCTGGAGTCGCTGACCCGCGACGGCATCTCCCCGATCCCGGTCGAGGACGGCATCGCGATCCTCAAGGAGGTGCTGGCCAGCCCGTCCGCGCCGCAGGCGATGGTGGTGATGAGCCGCTCCGACGGGCTGCCGACGGTCACCATGGAGCGGCGGGAGCTGCCGCTGCTGCGCTTCGTCGACCGGCCGCAGGTGCACTACCCGGGCGTCGAGCTCATCGTCGACGCCGACCTGACCGCCGACGACGACCTCTACCTGCCGGACCACCTGCTCGACGGGGACCTGCTGCTGCCGGCGGTGCTCGGCATGGAGGCGATGGCCCAGGCGGCGCGGGCGCTGACCGGGCGGATCGAGACGCCGGTGCTGGAGAACGTCGAACTGCTCCGGCCGATCGTGGTACCGCCGGACGGCAGCAACACCATCCGGATCGCGGTGCTCGCCGCGCCGGACGGCGCCGTCGACGCGGTGGTCCGCAGCAGCGACACCGGGTTCGCGGCCGATCATTTCCGGGCCCGGCTGCGCTACGACCTGCCGGCCCGTCCCGAGGTACGACCGGCGACCGCGGCCACCGAGCTGCTGCCGATTGACCCGGCCGCCGAGCTGTACGGGCCGGTGCTGTTCCAGGGGGCGCGGTTCCAGCGGCTGCAGGGCTACCTGGATCTGGCCGCCACCAACTGCGTGGCGCGGGTGTCGAACCGGTCGGTGGCGCCGTGGTTCGCCCGGTTCCGGCCGGGTGAGCTGGTGCTCGGCGACCCCGGCACCCGGGACACGGTGATGCACGCCCTGCAGTGCTGCGTACCGGACGCCACGCTGCTGCCGGGGGCGATCGAACGGCTGCACCTGGCCGACGCGAAGGTCGCCGCCACCCTGGACACCGTCACCATCCACGCGCTGGAACGGTCCCGGGAGGGCGACACCTACCTGTACGACGTGGACGTCTGTGACCCGGACGGCAACCTCGTCGAACGGTGGGTGGGGCTGCGGCTGCACGCCGTACGCAAACTGGACGGTTCCGGTCCGTGGCTGCCGGCGCTGGTCGGGCCCTACCTGGAGCGGCGGGTCGGCGCGTTCCTGCCGACCGACCTGCGGGTAGTGGTCCGCCCGGACGACCCGCAGGCGACCGAGGTGGCCGACCGGCGGGAGCAGACCCGCAAGGCGGTCAGCTGGGCGCTGGGCGGCGACACGCAGGTGCGCTACCGGCCGGACGGCAAACCGGAGGTCACCGGCGGGCCGCAGATTTCGGCGTCGCACGGCGCCGGGGTGACCGTGGCGGTCACCGGCCCGGCGGCGGTCGGCTGCGACGTCGAGGTGGCCGCCGGCCGTACCGACGAGGAGTGGGCCGACCTGCTCGGCGCGGAGAACCTGGCGCTGGCCAGGCTGGTCGCCCGGGAACGCGGCGAGGAGTTGTCGGTGTCGGCGACCCGGGTGTGGGGCGCCGTCGAGTGTCTGCGCAAGAACGGCCACGCGCGGGTCGACCTGGCCGCCGAGCCGAACGCACCGGCCGGCTGGGTGGCGTTGCGGTCCGGGACCACCCGGATCGCCACCTTCACCACCGCGCTGCAGGGCGTCGACGACCCGGTGGTCTTCGCGATGTCCGCCGACGGAGGCAGGTGAGTCATGGAGTCCTACTACGAGTACCGGCACCTGGTGGGTTTCGAGGAAACCAACCTGGTGGGCAACGTCTACTACGTCAACTATCTGCGCTGGCAGGGCCGGTGCCGGGAGATGTTCCTGCGGGACCGCGCGCCGGAGGTGCTGGCCGACATCCGGGACGATCTCAAGCTGTTCACCCTCAAGTGCGAGTGTGAGTTCTTCGCCGAGATCAGCGCCTTCGACGAGCTGTCGATCCGGATGCGGTTGGAGGACCTGACCCAGACCCAGATCGGCTTCGCGTTCGACTACGTCCGGCTGCGCGACGGTTTCGAGGAGCTGGTCGCCCGCGGCCGGCAGCGGATCGCGTGCATGCGCGGGCCGAACACCGACACCCGCCCGGCCCGGGTGCCGGACCCGCTGCGGATCGCGCTGTCGCACTACGCCGTCACCGGCGGCAACGGTAACGGCAACGGGCAGCGCCGGGTGCTCGAAGACGTCAGGGAGGGCTGACCGTGGCTACCGACAAGCAGACCGTGCCGGGCGTCGTGCCGGCCGGTTCCAACGGTACGGGCACGGGTGACCACGCCGAGCTGCGCACCGTGATGGGCATGTTCGCCACCGGCGTCACCCTGGTGACGTCCGGAACCGACCTGCCGCACGGGATGACCGCGAACGCGTTCACCTCGGTGTCGCTGGAGCCGGCGTTGGTGCTGGTGTGCGTCAAGCGCACCGCGGTGCTGCACGCGACGGTCCTGGCCCAGGGCACCTTCGCGGTGTCGATCCTGGGCGCCGACCAGGAAGGGCTGGCCCGCTACTTCGCCAGCTCGTCGCGGCCGCGCGACGAGCGGGAGTTCGAGACGGTCGACCACTGGGCGGGGCGGCACACCGGCGCCCCGATCATCTCCGGCAGCCTGGCCTGGGTGGAGTGCAAGCTGGCCGCCGTCTACGACGGCGGCGACCACTCCATCTTCCTCGGCTCGGTGCTGGGCACCGGCCGCGGTGACGGCCGCGACGCGCTGCTGTTCCACGGTGGCCGGTTCGTCGAGGTCGCCGGCCGAGGCTGACCCGACCCGCCACCTGACCGGGCGGTCCCGCGCACAGCGGGACCGCCCGGTCCTTCGTGGCAGCCCGGTCCTTCGTGGTGCAGGGGCCGGACACGACGCAGCCGGCGCTCGCAGGTGCGAGCGCCGGCTGCGTCAGGTGGGCCGACCGGTCAGGCCTCGTGGACCCGCATCGGCAGGCCGCCCCGGACCCGCAGGGTCAGCATCGGTTCGGGGACCAGGCGGTAGCCGGGCTGCACCGACATCCGCAGCCGACGCGCCACGCAGGCGATCACGAACACCGCCTCCATCAGCCCCAGGTTGTTGCCGACGCAGAAGCGCGGACCGGCACCGAACGGGATGTACGCGTACCGGGGCCGGTCGGTGCTGCGGTCGGGGTCGAACCGGTCCGGGTCGAACCGGTCCGGATGCGCCCAGAACTCCGGATGCCGGTGCAGGGTGTACGGGCAGAGCACCAGGTCAGCGCCGGCCGGCACGTGGTAGCCGCCGACCACGTCGTCGCCCTGGGCGATCCGGGGCAGCAGCCAGACCGGTGGGTAGAGCCGCATCACCTCGTCGACGACCATCGCGGTGTACCGCAGCCGGTGCAGGTCCTCGTAGACCGGTGTCCGGTCGCCGAGCACCTCGACCGCTTCGGCGTGCACCCGCTCCCAGACGTCGTGGTGCCGGTCGAGCAGATGGAACGCCCAGGTCAAGGTGCTGGCGGTGGTCTCGTGGCCGGCCAGCAGCAGGGTCACCAGTTCGTCGCGCATCCGCTGCCGGGCGACCTGCGGATCGGTTTCCTCGCTGGTCGATCCGATCAGTCGGGACACCACGTCGTCGCGTTCGGCGATGCCGCCGGCCGCCCGCCGTCGGGCGACCAGCTGGTCGACGACGTCCTGCAGCTCGGCGCGGGCCCGACGGAACCGCCGTTGCCGGGGCAACGGCACCCAGGTCGGCACCGCGCCCAGCGACATCATCTCGAAGATGGCCTGGTCCTGGACGGCTTCGAACGCGTCGCCGATGCCGCCGAACTCACCCAGGTCGGTGTCGAGCAGCGTCCGGCCCAGCACCCCGAGGGTCAGGTCGGTCATCTCGTGGCGGATGTCGACCGGTTCGTCGC
The DNA here is from genome assembly GCF_048060215.1 of Micromonospora sp. LOL_021. Classification (NCBI taxonomy): domain Bacteria; kingdom Bacillati; phylum Actinomycetota; class Actinomycetes; order Micromonosporales; family Micromonosporaceae; genus Micromonospora; species Micromonospora sp. LOL_021. Next base: position 58,029 of record NZ_JBHMIN010000026.1, read on the forward strand.
GGCCGACCATGGTGTGCAGCCGGTCGGCCAGCCCGACCGCCTCCTCGGCGATCGCGCCGGCCTGCCGGGCGATGCGCCGGGCCTGGAACACCGGCTGGATCGTCCTGCGCTGCTTGCGCCACAGCTCGCCCTCGCTGGTCAGCAGGCCGTCACCGAGGGTGCGGCGGGCGTGGACCAGCCCGATCCCCTTGTGGTAGTTGCCCGGGTTCTCGGCGAGCACGTGCTTGGCGTGGTCGGGGTGGTTGAAGAAGTACAGGGTCTTCGGCCCCAGTGGCAGCCGGACGGCGTCGCCGTAGCGGGCCGACACCGACCGCATAACGTCCAGCCGGTTACGGGCCATCCGGGCCAGCAGGGCCGGCGCCGACCAGGGTGACGGCCCGGGGGGACGCAGCCGGCTGGGCTGGTCGGCGAGCGCCGTCACGGCTGCGCCCCGACGTCGGCGCGGAACCGTGCAGCGATCGCACACCGCCAGATCTCGTACGCCGGCAGGTCGGGCTCCGCGGTGACCGGCGGGATCTCCTCATCGGTGATCCGGGCCGCCTCGACCGCGCCGGTGCGGCAGAACACCTCGGTGGCCAGCTCGGTGTGCGGCATCAGCAGCCCGGCACGGACCCGGGCCTGGGCCGCGAACGCGCTGGCCTGGGCGACGAACGGGGCATGGTCGCCGGAGCGGCGCAGGAACAGGGCAAGTTCCTCCTCGGTGGCGCCACCGGCGTACGTCGCGGCCAGGCCGGCACCGCTGTACAGGTCCTGGTGCCGGGCGACCGGGAACGTGTCGATCAGGTCCGCGGCGCGCGTCGGGTCGGAGCCGGCGACGAACCAGATGGCCCGGCCGATGCCCTGGTCGACGACGCGGTCGGCGTACCACGTCGGGCCTTCCGTCGGCCATGGGAAGCCGCGCACCGCCCGCCGGTTGACGACGTACTCGGTGGTGTGGAAGTACGCCTGGTGGAAGCCGTACCCGTCGAGCACCAGCCAGCGCAGCAACGGGTCGGTGGCGGCGGCGCTGGCCCGGCCCCAGAGGAACCGGGGCAGCCGGGCCATCGCCCAGCCGATGCCGACGTACGCCATGTAGACGTGCCGGTCGCCGGTCCCGGTGAGGAACTCGGCGCTGCGCCGGGGTTTGCCCGGGGTGATCGCGTCGACCAGAGCGAAGCCCATCGCCGCGCCCTCGTAGGCGAACCCCTGGAAGCGGGTCGGCAGCGGAGCGAGGTCGGTGTCGACGTCGGTGACCCGCCGGGCGCCGGCGGCCGAGGAGAGCCCGGCGAGGAACGCGGCACCGACGGATTCCAGGACCTCAACTGCTTCCGGCCCTTTGTCGTGGAAGCCGCGAACGGATACCCGGGTCTGCGAAATGTCAGGGGTCAGGACCCGTTGCCGGAGTCCTCGGATGATTCCGGTCACCTATCGCTCCCATTCATCCAGATCAGACAAGCATCATCATTGATCGTGCCGGTGCGGCAGTATGGCCGCCACTTCCCGATTGCCCTGTGACCTGCAGCTAAGTAGCACCAACAACGGCACGATGAGAGAAGACCACCGTCGCTGACCGGGGCACGATCGGACCGGACCGACACCAACGAAATTGTCGTACGACACACCGAGTGACGACCTGTACTGGCACTCCACGCCGGTACGGGAGATTTGTATTGCTTAGGCGCCGCTATCGGCCCGGTTGGCGCACGATATCCGGCCGTGGCGCATGGTGGATTCAGAAATGGAGGAGACCGATGTTGGTCCTGGTCACCGGCGGCACCGGATTCGTCGGCGCGCACACGGTCGCGGCCACCCTCGCCGCCGGCCACCGGGTCCGGATGCTGGCCCGCGACCCCGCCGGGGTGGCCCGGGCGACGGCGCCGCTGGGAGTGCCCGACACGGCGGTCGACGTGGTGGTCGGTGACGTCACCGACCCGGCGGCGGTCGACCGGGCGGTCCGGGGCACCGACGCGGTGGTGCACGCCGCCTCGGTCTACTCGTTCGACAGCCGGCGGCACGCCGCGACCCGGCGGACCAACGTACGCGGAACCGAGCTGGTGCTGGCCGCGGCGCGTGACCATGGGGTGGGCCGTACGGTGTATGTGTCCACGGTGGGCGCGCTGCTGCCGGCGGCCGGCTCGCCGGTCGGTTCGCGCGCTACGCTCGGCCCGAGTTCGCTGCTCGGCCCGCGTTCGCCGGTCGGCACCGCCAGCGAGACCTACCTGGCCAGCAAGGCGGCGGCGGAACGGATCGCCCGCCGGCACCAGGAGCAGGGCGCGCCGGTGGTGATCAGTTACCCGCCGGCGCTACTCGGTCCGGACGACCCGAAGATCGGCGACCAGACCGCCCGGCTGCGGTACGTGCTGCGCGGCGTGATGCCGGTCTGGCCGACCGGCGGTTTCCCGGCCGGCGACGTCCGCGACACCGCCGCCCTGCACGCGGCGCTGCTCACCGCGCCGAGCGACGGCCTGGACCGGCACTTCGGGCCGGGTCGGTACGTCAGCACCCGCGACTACGTCGCCACCGTCCGCGCGGTGACCGGGCGACGGTTGCCGACGGTGTTCCTGCCGGCCCGGGCGATGTTGCCGTTCGCCCGGCTCACCGACCTGGTGCAGCGGGTCTGGCCGTGGCACATCCCGGCCGAGTACGGCGCCTGCTACGTCTGCGCCTGTGCGGCGCACCCGCCGCAGGACGCGCCGTTGATCGGGCCGCCCGCCCGCCCGTTCGACCGGACGGTCGCCGACACGGTGCGCTGGCTGCACCGGACCGGGCTGCTCTCCGCCGGGCAGGCCGGACGGGCGTCGACCGACCCGGCCGGACAGCCACTGCCCGACCGACAGTGATCCGCCGTGGCGACACGGCCGTACCAGGGAGGCAAGCATGTCCGAAAGCGACTCCGCCCGCACCGAGTCCGGTGCCTCGGGCGCCGGGCCGGCTGCGGCTGGACCGACTCCGATCGGGCCGGCTGCGGCCGGGTACCGGCAGGTCCGCCGCAACGTGACCGCGCTGCTCACCGCCGGTGCACCGGACCTGGCCGCGGCCGTACCCGGCTGCCCGGACTGGAGCATCGCAGACCTGGCCAGCCATCTGGTCCAGGTCTGCGCCCGGGTGCATGAGCGGATCGCCTCGGGTGCGGCGGCGGCGGAAGGCACTGGCGGCGGACCGGCGCCGGCCGGCATCCAGTTCTCGCTGCTGCCGGCGGACCGCGCGACCGCTCCGCTACCGGCTGGCGGGATCGGCGAGCTTCTCGACGACTGGACGCGGTTGAGCGGGCCGGTCGAGCAGTTCCTCGGCGAGCCGTTCTCGGTCCGACGGGGCATTCTCGTGATGGACGCGTTCACTCACGAACTGGATCTGCGCCGAGCGCTCGGGATGGATCCGCCGCCGTCGGAGCACCCGGCGCTGCCAGTGGCGATGGGCATCCTGGCGAAAGGGCTTTCGCTGTCGACCCGCAGCCGTGGCCTGCCGGCCCTGCGGGTGGATACCGACCTCGGCCAGTGGCCGATCGGCGAGGGCGCGCCCGCGGCCACCGTCACCGGCTCGTGGTACGACGTCTACCAGGCGATGTCCGGCCGGCTGACCGAGGAACGGATCCGCGCGCTGCGCTGGAGCGCGGACCCGGCACCGTGGCTCGCGGCGTTCACCTGGGGACCGTTCGTCGTCCCCGTCCGCTGACGTCACCGACCGGCGTCTCGGGCGCAGCGGCCGTTGCCTCGCCCGGTGAGCGCAGTGTCCCCTCGTCGGGGTCGACGTACCCGGTTGAGCCTGATGCCGCAGGTGCATCTTGATGCACCTGCGGCATCACGTCTCCGGAAGCACCTACGGAAGACGTCGCTGACCGACATCGCTTGGTCGCCCGGCCGGCAGCATGTGCCGCCGGCCGGGCAACCGCAGGCCCTCGGGTCATGATCGGATCGCGCCGACCACCCGGGTCCGACCGGCGACGCGCCGTTCGTCACGGCTACGGGACCGACGGCCACGAGAACCGGTCACGTGCCCGTCGAGCTCGGGCAGTGCGATCAGGATGGGCAGGTCGAAGACGCCGGTGGCGTGCAGCTCCAGGTCGACGGTGAGATCGGTGCCGACCGTCACCGACAGCGGCTCGTGCGCGCCGACCGCGAGCGGACGTCGGGTCGACGGGCGGGCGGTGATGTCGTCCAGCGCGATCGCGGCTGCCCTCAGGTACCATTCGCCTTCCGGGACGTCGGTGAGCAGGTAGTCGCCGGACGCCTCGAGGATGTCGCAGGCGGCGGGCAGCCCCTGCACGATCGGGCTGTCGAACACTCCGACGTAGACCTTGACTGGGACGTCGATCGGCGGCAGCACGACCTTTCCGCTGATCGTGGCAGCTCGCCGGCTGCCGGCCGACCGGGGCTGGGACAGCCGTGGGATGCCGTGCTCGGCGAGCCACCGGTAGCGTGCCGGCGAGATGCCGACGCTGCGGGTGAACCGGCTGATGAAGGTGCCCAGACTGTTGTAGCCGACGGCGTAGGCGATGTCGGTGACGCTCATGTCGGTCTCCAGCAGCAGGTGTTTCGCCTTGTACAGCCGGATCGCTGTCAGGAAGCGGCCGGGCGACGTGCCCGTCTTGGACCGAAACAATCTGGAAAAGTAAAAACGACTCAGAAAGGCAGAATCGGCCATAGCGTCGAGTGAGAGTGGCTCGTGGTAGCGGTCCCACATGATGGCAATAGCCCGTTCGACGGCGTTAGGCACTGCGGATCAACTCCATTCGGCTGTAGACGACGAGGTCGCCTCTCGAACAGTGCGCTCGCGCGCTGGTCACCCACTACGAATTCCGGAAGCATCGACACAAACCTGTCTCCCCAGTTCAGACGCACCACCGTGCCGCCACCACCCTGACCGCGGGTGACGGCAGTGATGCACTGAGGGTAATCACCAACACGCCGCTTGGCTGCGCGACGGCTCACGGGAGGCAGGAAGTGTCGAACAACGCTCCACCATCTAGGCCCTGACCGGTCTGGATGACTTAAGACCCTACCATGAATCGAGGACAATAAGTGCGGCCAAATTTCGATGTTCTTGCTCTATCAATGGCCGAGCGTCGATCACCATCCGTAGCGGCTACTCGCATTACTGGGCGATGCCCTTTCTGTCCGAACGGAATGTCGCCTACCCCCGCATCGGGAGCAAATTGCCCACCCGGCGGGCCGCCGCCATCGCCGCCCATGAGGAGAGTTCGACCAACGTACGGTCGCTGGTGCCGACCTGTCGGCAGCGCTCGATGACGGCAGGGTCCACCTGGTAGGAGGCGAAGGCGACCAGCAGCGCCAACCGGGCCAAGGGCCGCTGGCCGGCGGGCAACGGAGCGATCAGCTCCTCGACCCAGACCCGGCTGATCCCGCGCGGCCCGCCGTGCCACCGGGCAAGGTTGTCCGACACCAGGGCGCGGATGTTCGCCGGCAGCGCGCGGGCGCCGGCGTCGTCGATCGCGGCGCAGGCCCGCGCGTACGCCTGGGCGACGGTGTCGTTGCCAGCCGCCCAGGACAGGTCGGCGGGCAGGTCGGCGGCGGGCAGCAGGCCGAGGGCGGCCCCGGGTACGTGCGCCTGACGGGCGGCCCCGGCCATCTGCCGACCGAGCACCCACAGCACCGGCGGCAGCGTGAACTCCGGCACCCCGGGCGGTAGCGGTACGTCACGGAGGAACACGTTCACCATCCTGTTGAGGTAGTGCAACAGCACCGCCACACCGGCCAGGTCGGCGAACTGCTCGGCCGGAAACTGGGGATCGACCGGCCTGCCCGGATGGTCCACCGACATCACCCATTCGACGAAGACGTCCAGTTCCGGGGCGTTCGTCGCGGGCTGGTCGCGCCGGCCCGGACCGAGCACGGTGAGCGCACTGTTGTGGATCATGGCGCAGTACGGGCAGGCGTTGCCGGCCGAGACGGCGGTGGCCACCGCCTCCTTGGCGGCCCGGGACGCCAGCCCGGGGACGATCAACGTCTCGCGCAGCACCAGCCACGCCGCGGCGAGCATCTCGGGCGCCGCAGCGTGCAGGGCCACCGGCGGCGCGAGCACCCCGAAGTCGTCTTCCATCTGTCGGTACACCTGAGATACGAGACCACTCGCCCTTCCTCGCCGCACTGCGGAGACGTAGCGAATCTGAGTCAGCCCCAGGCCGCTCAGCACCGGACGCATCAGACTTCCCGGCATCATGACCTCATCCGTTCCAATTGATTGGTGACAGGCTATCGGTTGATACTGCCACGTAGCCAGAGCTATCGGAGATCCCGCCCTCCTTTCGCCGGTCTTCAAAATGGTGCACCGACTAGGCAATCTGGGAGAGCACGACCCCCTGCCGTACGTGCCATCATGAGGCGACCAAAATGCCTGTCGACCGTTGCCACAGGCGCTGCCTGCTCCGCCGTGCGCCACCGTCGCGGCTGGCACGGCAGGTGTCGTCCCCGGTTCGGGTCTGATGTGGAGAGTTGACGCACGGGCAGACCCGGCACCCGCTCACCCACTGAGGAGAACACTCAATGGAAACGACGACAAAGCAGCCGGGAATCCGGGTCCCGCTGATTGACGAGGAGCACGCCGAAGGCCGCACCGCCGAACTCTACGAGCAGATCAAGGCAGTCACCGGGCTGCCGTTCGTGCCGGACATGTTCCGGCTCACCTCGACCAATCCCCGGCTGCTCGAGGTGGTTGTCGCCGGCTACGGGGGCATCTTCAAGGGCGACACCCTGCCCCGCGACCTGAAAGAGCTCATCTCGGCCTGGACGTCCAAGCTGAACGGCTGCCCGTACTGCGTGGGCACGCACAGCTGGTTCCTCAGCGAGTTCGGTGGCAGCGAGGAGCTGGTCGAGGCCGTCTCGACCGCCTCGACCGCCGAGGAGCTGCCGGTCGACGAGCGAACCCGACCGCTGATGAAGCTGGTCGAGAAGGTCAGCACCGGCGCGTACAAGATCACCGACGCCGACTGGGAACGGGCCGCCGCCGCCGGTTGGAGCGACGCCGAGATGCTCGAGGCGGTCTTCTGCGCCAGCCTGTTCGCCTTCATCAACCGGCTGGTCGACGCGACCGGGTTGGGTACCTCGACCGACCGCAGCCGGATCGCCCGGCAGGGCGACGAGTGACCTCCGGTCGGAAGGGAGTCCGGTCGTGACACGATCCCGCGCGATCCTGCTGACCGGTGCCTCGTCGGGCACCGGCATGTCGTCCGGCTCGGGCCGGGCGGCCGCGCTGCGCCTGCACCGGGCCGGCTGGCCGGTCTACGCCACCGGCCGCAACATCGACGCGCTGGCCGATCTGGCCGCCGAGGGCATCACCGTGATGCATCTCGACGTCACCGACGAGGAGTCGATGGCCGCCGCGGTCAAGCGGATCACCGACGAGCACGGCGCGGTCGGTACGCTGATCAACAACGCGGCGTACAGCCTCAACGGCACCATCGGGGAGACTCCGATGGACGAGGTGCGGGCCCAGTTCGAGACGAACGTCTTCGGTCTGTGCCGGCTCACCCAGATGGTCCTGCCCGGAATGCGGGAGCAGGGCGGCGGCCGGGTGGTGCTGATGTCGTCGATCTTCGGGCTGTTCGCGACGCCGGGTCGGGGCTACTACCAGGCCACCAAGCACGCGTTGGAGGCGATCGGCGACTCGCTGCGGCACGAGGTGGCCCGGTTCGACATCAAGGTGGTGCTGATCGAGCCGTCGCCGATCCTCGGCGGCTTCGTCCCGGACAGCGTCGCCGACCTCGGCATGCAGTCGCACGGCAACCCGGCGCTGTACAAGGACTTCTGGGACTACTTCGTACAGTGGCACCAGGCATACCGGCTCAGCGACAACCCGCCGCTACGCGGCAAGATGGCGGTCCGCGCCGAGCATGTGGCCAAGGTCATCGAGACCGCGGTCACCCACCCCAACCCGCGTGTCCGGTACCGGCTCGGGATACCCGCCCGGCTGCTGACCCGGATGCGGGCGACGATCGGCGACCGCAACTGGGACCGGTTCGTCCGCGCGTTCTTCCCCATCCCCTGACCGTGTTCCACGGTTGATCGGCGCCGGCGGTCCGAACCGTCGGCGCCGATCAGTCGGTCCGGCACGACGACCGCCGGCGTACCCCGTCCCGCTGTCTGATTCGTCAGTCAGGATCGCGGTAGCGCAGTGACGTCGGCCGGCCGTCGCGGGGCCGCAGCCACAGCAGCGCGATCACCACGAACAGCACCAGCCCGTCGATGACCAGCAGGGCCGCGCTGAATCCGTCGATCTGGTGGGCGTGTTCGGACACCGCGTCGGCGCGGGCCTCGCGGGTTGCGGCGTCCAGCGCGGCCGGCGGCACGCCGGTGCCCACGCTGAACCGGTAGACGTCCGTCAGGTCCGAACCGTCGGGAAACGTCACGTGGTACGCGACGGTGTAGTCACCGTCGGCACCGATCTGCACCGGCTGGTGCACCCGGTCCGGGGCGACCTGCCGGTAGTCGCCGTCGGTGACCTCGTCGCCGGCGCCGTCGAACACCTCGACGTGAGACAGTTCCGGCTGCACGGTGTCGGTGAAGGACAGCGTCACGCCGGTCGGCGCGACGCTGAGCGCCGCGTCGACCGGCGGGTCCGCCAGGAGCAGCCTGCCGTCGTCGGCCCGGGCGCTGCCGGGAGTGGCCAACAGCACCACGGCCACCGCCGCGACGACGCCGGCCAGCCCGAAAGCGCCGGCTGGTACGCCTGGGCGCGGGTCAGGCCGCATGGGGGGCGAGCGGTCGGACTTCCGACCGGTGGCCGGCACAGCTGCAGCTCATCTGCTCCCGCTCCCGATCGTTCGGGCGCAGGTGCAGGTACATCGCGACCACCATCGGGATGAAGACCACCGAGTTGTAGAACAGGTGCAGCTCGACACGGGGCACGATCAGCTGCACCACGCTGGTCACCACCGGCTGGCCGAAGAAGATGGTGCCGGTCTGCGCCTGGATCAGCAGCAGCAGATGTTCGATGTGGTGCCAGAACTGGATGGCCAGTGCGATGGTCCACCAGGTCCGGGCCCGTCCGGTGAACCCGGGGCGGAGCAGGAACAGGAAGACGAGCATCACGATGGCGTACCCGTAGTGCAGCCACTCGGAGCTGACCAGCCAGGGGAACCACTGGCCGAGCACGCCCCGGGCCTGCGGCCGGGGGCTGCCGAGCACCCAGATCTGGTACGCCTGGACCAGGTGTTCGGCCCAGTGCGCGAGGACGACGACGAGGAAACCGTTCAGGGCCAGCTTGTGGTGTGCGCCGTTGAGCCGGGCCACCAGGCCGGGGGAACTGGAGGAAGCGGGATGGGGGGCGGGATGGGCAGCGGAATGGGCCATTTTGCATACCTTCCGTGAGCCAGGCATGACATCCTGTCGCGAAGCTAGCTGGCAACATGACGTCGTGGATAGTGGAAATTGCCTAGTTGGGCATGTTCAGCCGGCGATCCAGTTGGCGTGGAAGCCGCTGGGCACCCGTACCGGCAGGTGCACCACGGCCACCGGCTCACCGGTGAAGTCGGCGGCGTCGAGCACCACCAGGCTGCTGCGGTCGACCCGGGCGTCGTACACATAGGTGAGCAGCCAGCCGTCATCCTCTGCGCCGACCGGGCCACGCGGCACGAAGACGGCCTCCCCCGCCTCCCGGTACGGCCCGAAGTCGTGCACCGCCACGTCCCGGCGGTCCAGATCGTGCCGCAGCAGCGCCGAGCCGCCCAGCGTGCCGGTACCGTCCTGCATCGCCACCGTGTAGACGTACCGGTGAGGGGTCGTCTTGCGCCGGTCGTCGATGCGCGGGAACTCCTGCGGGATGTCGTCGAGCTGTTCGGCCGCCACGGACCCGCTGGCCAGGTCGAGGGTCCAGCGCCACAGCGTCGGGGCGCACTCACCGGGTGCCCGGCGGTCCCGGTCGAAGACCCGCTCGTGCCGTACGACGTCGACCACGCACCGGTCGGCGGTCTCGTAGGCGTTCACCGGGTGGAAGACGTAACACGGATCGATCTCGAACCAGCGCACGTCCGGCCCGGCGGCGGCCCGGGGGAGCAGGCCGACCCGGGCCGACCGATCGGCGGACCAGGCGTACGGAAACCGGGAGCCGGCGTGGGCCAGGGCCGGGTCGAAGGCGACCGGCAGGTCGAACAGCACGGTGTGCCGGTCGGTCAGGGCAACCGAGTGCATCAGCGGGGTTCCGGCCACCTCGATCCGGGTGCTGCGCCGTACCCGGCCGTCCGCGCCGACGATCAGGTGTTCGACGTAGGGCAGATCGTGGTAGTAGGCGACGCCGAACAGCTCCCCGGTGACCGGGTCGGTCTCGGCGTGCGCGGTGAAGCCGTGCGGCAGGGTCGCGTCGAAGTCCGTCCGGGCCACCGAGTCGAGCTCGCCGTCGAGCTCGATCGGCAGGACGCCGGCTTCGCCGAGCGCGAGGGTACGGCCGGCGTGCCGGATCACGTTGGCGTTGGCGTTGTCACTCAGCCCGTGCCGGGGGCCGGGGATGGCCAGCTCACCGCGGGTACGGGCGACGCTGTCGCTGCGTACCCACCGGTTGCGGTACCACAGCGCCCGACCGTGCCGCAGTCGCACACCGTGCACCATGCCGTCGCCGACCAGCGGGTGGGCCCGCGGGTCGGATCGGGTCGGGTTGGGGCCGATCCGGACCAGGCAGCCGTCGAGCTCGGCGGGCAACCGACCGCTGACGACCAGGTCGGTGCCGGTCGTCTCGTGAGCGACGGGGCGCCGGTTGTCCCGGCGGACGGTCGCGGGGGTCAGGGGTGAGTGGGTGACGACGCTCATCGGGGCCTCCACCGGCCGTACGTTTGCCATCGAGGTCGGTGTCGACGACCTGGACGGCGTCGTTACGCACCAACGTTACGTTTCGCGGTTACGTAACAACGTTATGTCTCGACGGTACGCCGGGCGTGAGATCATGTCAATGTGAGTCCGCGCCGGGTCGATCCGCAGCTGGCCGCCGCCCTGCTCGAAGCAGCCGCGCGGCTACTGGCCGAAGGCGGCACGGCGGCGCTGACCACCCGCCGGCTGGCAGCCGAGGTCGGCACGTCGACCACCGTCGTCTACACCTACTACGGCGGGATGGACAACCTGGTCCGGGCGATGGTGCACGAGGGCTTCGCCCGGCTGCACCGGCGGATGGCGACCGTACGGGCCACCAACGACGCTGTGGCCGACGTGATGGCACTCGGGTACGCGTACCGCGCCAACGCCCTCGACCACCCGCAGCTCTACCTGGTCATGTTCGGCAGCTCGGCGCTCGGCGGGTTCGCCCTCGGCGAGGGGGACCGCCAGCACGGCCGGTACACCCTGGAGCCGCTGGTCGACGCCGTGTCCCGGGCCACCGAGCAGGGCCGGTTCCGGCCAGCCGACCCGCTGCTCGTCGGGCAGACCATGTGGATCGCGCTACACGGCCTGGTCGCCCTCGAACTCGGCGGCTACCTGATCGACCCGTACGACGCCGACCTGTGCTTCGAGACCCAGTTGCGCTCGCTGATGGTGGGCGCTGGCGACAAGCACGAAGCCACCATGATCTCGCTGGCCCGGGCCCGCCGCCGCCGACCGCCGCGGCCGGCGGCGGCGGCACCGCTCAGCCAGAAAAGCAGCGCCCTGAGCAATACCGGAGAAGTAACACCCTGAGCAACGGCGGAGAAGCACCGCGAATTGGCAAATGTGATGCTCATCGGGGGACGTGAAGGTCCCTGCGATGGATGCGCATCCAGTCCTGCGAAAAACGCCCAGGATCGCCAACTCGACACTGCCGAAGGACGCCGCTGATGAACGAATTCGATTATCTGGTGGTCGGAGCCGGGTCCGCCGGAGCCGCACTCGCCGCCCGACTGAGCGAAGACCCGCAGCGCAGGGTGCTGCTGCTGGAGGCGGGTCCGGACTACGCCACCGTCGACGAGACACCGGACGAGATCCTCGACGGCAGCGCCATGTCGATGTCTACGTACGACTGGCACTTCAAGGCCGAAATCACCGACCGTCGGCGCATCATCTTCCCGCGCGGGAAACTGACCGGCGGATCGTCTGCGGTCGGCGCGACCATCGCCCTGCGTGGCACGCCGAACAACTTCGACGAATGGGCGTCGATGGGCAATCCGGCGTGGGCCTGGAACGAGGTCCTGCCGTACTACAAGCGACTCGAAAACGACCTGGACTTCGACAACGAGTTCCACGGTCGGGGCGGTCCGATCCCGATCCGCCGGTGGCGGCCCGACGAGCTGGCCCCGGTGCAGCACGTCTTCCACGAAGCCGCCCTCAAGGCCGGCTTCCCCGACGTGGAGGACCACAACCACCCCGAGGCCACCGGGGTCGGTCCCATCCCGTCGAACCGCAACGACACCCGTACCCGGTTCTCCACCGCGATGGGCTACCTGGGCACGGCCCGCGGCCGGGCGAACCTGACCATCTACTCCGGGGCGCAGGTCAACCGGGTGCTGTTCACCGGGACCCGGGCGCACGGGGTGGAGGTCACCAACCCGGCCGGCGGCACCGAGGAGATCCACGCCCGCAACGTCGTGCTGGCCGCCGGGGCGGTCAACTCGCCGGCCATCCTGATGCGCTCGGGCATCGGTCCGGCCAGCGATCTGCGCCGGCTCGGCATCGACGTGCTGCTCGACCGTCCCGGGGTCGGCGGCACCCTGATCGACCACCCGCGCACCGGCGCGTTCATGGTGCCGAAGGAAGGCACGTTCGACCCGCAGGACGCCTTCCTGCAGACCATGGTGCGCACCACCGCACCGGGCTCGGACGAGTTCAACGACCTGCAGTACTACATGATCAATCACTTCGATCTGACGCTCTTCCCCGAGCTGCAGATGCTCGCCGCGGCGAAGACGATCTTCGGGGTGATGGTGGTGCACCAGCGGCCACAGTCGAGGGGACGCCTGGTGCTCGCCTCGGCCGACCCGACGTCACCGCCGGACATCGACCTGAACTTCCTCGCCACCGAGCAGGACATCAAGATCCTGGTCGACGCGGTCCGCACCTGCTGGCAGCTGATGCAGACCCCGGGCATCGTCGACCGCGGCGACCGGTTCGTCGTCCTCGGCGAGGAGATGGTCTCCGACGACGACATCCTCGGCCACTACGTCCGGCTCAGCCTGGACAGCGGCTACCACCCGGTCGGCACCACCCGGATGGGCACCGCCGACGACGCCGACGCGGTCGTCGACGAACGGCTGCGGGTGCACGGCACGGAGAACCTGTACGTGGGCGACGCCTCGGTCATGCCGTCGATCGTCAACTGCAACACCAACCTGACCTCGATCATGATCGGTGAGCGGCTCGCGGACTGGCTGCAGGCCTCCTGACCGCCGGCAACGACCGGGGTGACACGACATGCCCCGCGGGTAGCACGCTACCCGCGGGGCATCACCGTCGGTCCGGGGTCAGGACAGTTTCTTCAGCCCGGCCCCGGTGAGCTCGTAGCCCGGCTCGACCGCCGCGGCGTCCGCCCGGACCAGGTCCAGCAGCGCGGCACCCGCGATCTGCGGGGTCAGCGGCGGCCCGATCCGGTTGACGAACTCTTCGGTCGACTTGCCGGCGCGGGCCGCATACGCCCGTACGGCGGGCAGGCCCACCCCGGTCATCGGCGCGAACCTCGGCAGCACGGTGGTGAAGGTGATGTCCAGACCGGCCCGCTTCGCCTCATCCTGGGCGTAGCCGGTGATGTAGCGCTGAGCCGCCTTGGCACCGGCGTAGCCGCCGCTGAGCGGCGATCCGCCGAGCACGGCACCGCTGCTGATCACGATCACCCGGCTGCCCGGACGCAGCGGCTTGAGCAGCACCTCGCGCAGCCAGTGGAAGGTGATCCGCACGTCGGTCTCCCAGTTGACCGAGAACGTCTCCCAGGTCTGCTCCTGCAGCGGGCGCATGTGCGGGGTGGCCCCGGCGACCAGGATCACGGCCTCCGGCTCGTACTGGTCGATCAGGGTGGCCGGGACGGTGGCTGCACCGGCGTCGGCGATCTCCGGCTGGATCGATCCGGCGCCGTTGGCCGGCGCCGGGAAGTCCATCGCGGTACGGGCCACCGCGATCACCGGCGCACCGGCGTCGGCGAAGGCGGTGGCGACCCCGTGGCCCAGGCCCCGGCTCGCCCCGACCACGATCGTGGTCCGGCCCGACATGTCACTCATGGTTCCTCCACTGTGCTGGGATGATGGGGTGGCTGCTGGATGGCTCCCCCGGCCGGCTGGCGGGACGGCCGGGACAGGCCTACGGCTCCGGCTTCTGGCGAATCTGTGGATTCGCCAGAAGCCGGAGCCGTCCCGCCCGGATCAGGGCTACTTCTGGAACCTGGTGCCGTTCCACCAGTTGGTGCCCGGCACCGCCGCGTTCTCCGCGTCGTACCGGTCCTTGTGACGCCACCAGTCCCACGGGTGCTCGAGCTCGTCCTCGCGCCGGCCGAGGTGGGTGATGTCCAGGTAGTTGTAGAAGTTCTTGAAGATCTCACCGCCCCGATCGAAGATCGAGTAGGTGAAGTAGACGTCGTCGCCGTCGCGGTAGAAGGCGCTGACGCCGGGCGACTCGCCCTGCTCGGTGGAGACCTCGTAGTCGTAGTTGAAGTCGCTGCCGAACGACGAGTACCAGGGGATCTCCCAGCCCATCCGGGCCTTGAACGCCTGGAAATCGGCCAGCGGAGCCCGCGAGATCATCACGAAGGTGGTGTCCCGGGCCCACATGTGCGACAGCTCGCCGACGCTGTCGGCCTGCATCGAGCAGCCGATGCAGCCCTCCTTGTCGCCCGGGGCGTACATGAAGTGCCGCACGACGAGCTGGCGGCGCCCCTCGAACAGGTCGAGCAGCGTCAGCGTGCCGTTCGGCCCCTCGAAGAGGTACTCCTTCTCCACCTTGACCATCGGGAGATTGCGGCGCTCTTCCGCGATCATGTCCCGCGCCTTGGTGACTTCCTTCTCCTTCTCCAGCAACGCTGTGCGAGCCGCCAGCCATTCTTCTCTGGAGACAACTTGCGGAGGGTTCATCAGATCTCCTCAGAACTTCGGCCGGAACCATCCATGGCCAGAATGACAGGAAACTGGTCGCCGGAACTTCTCCCCGCTTGCCCGGCACCGACTACGAGCTGAACGTCCGCTCCTTCAGCCGACGCCGCTCGATCTTGCCCACGGGGGTACGGGGAATCTGCTCGATGAACTCGATCTGCCGGACCTTCTTGTACGGCGCCACCCGGTCGGCGACGAACGTCATGAGCTCCTGCTCGGTGGTCGGCTCCTTCGCGACCACGAAGGCCTTCGGGATCTCGCTGGCCTCCTCGTCCGGCACACCGATCACCGCGGCGTCGGCCACCTTCGGGTGGGTCATCAGGACCGCTTCGAGCTCGACCGGGGAGACCTGCTGTCCCTTGTACTTGATGAGTTCCTTGATCCGGTCGACCAGGAACAGCTCGCCGTCGTCGTCGAGGTAGCCGAGGTCACCGGTGTGCAGGAACCCGTCCGGCCGGAGCATCTTGCTGGTCACCTCGGCGGCGTTGAGGTACCCCTTCATCACGTGCGGCCCCCGGATCAGGATCTCGCCCCGCTGGTGCGCACCGAGCTGCGCACCGGTGGTCACGTCGACGATCCGGCACTCGACGTTGGGCGCAGTGCGGCCCACCGACGCGGGCACCAACGGCTCCTCGAGCTGCATGAACGACGTCATCGCCTCGGTGAGGCCGTACCCCTGGGCGATGTGGCAGCCGAGACGTTCCCGGCAGAGCCGGGCGATCTCGGGGTCGAGCGCGGCGCCGCCGGAGACGATCGACCGGACCGACGACAGGTCGTACCGGTCCGGCAGCGGGCTCCGGGCCAGCAGCACGGCGAGCGTGGGGACGATGTAGAGGCGGGTGATCCGGTGGTCGTGGATCGCCTTGACGTACCCCTCCGGGTCGAACCGCGGCATCGTCACGATCGTCGCGCCCTGCAACAGGCTGGCGCTCATCACCATGATGAGACCGAACGCGTGGTGGAACGGCGGCATGGCGAGCACCTTCTCGTCCGCGCCGAGCGGCGTGACCGTCCTGGTCTGCAGCACGGTCGCGACGATGTTGCGGTGCGTCAGCATCACCCCCTTGGGACGTCCGGTGCTGCCGCTGGAGTGCAGCAGCGCGGCGACGTCGCTCGCCGGGTCGATGGCCACCTCCGGCGGCGGGTCGTCGCTGAGCAGCTCGGACAGCGGCGTCGCGCCCTCCGCCTCGCCCATCACCACGATCTCCTCGACCTTGGTACGGGCGGCCAGCGCCGCCGCCTTGGGCACCTCGGACGGTACGGTCACCAGCAGCTTCGCGCCGGCGTCGGTGAGGTGGCCGACCAGGTCGTCGGGCGTGTCGATCGGGTTGAGCACGACGACCGTGCCACCGGCCAGCGACGCGGCGAGCACCACGATCGGGTACTCCGGCACGTTCGGCGCGAGCATCGCCAGCACATCGCCCCGGCGCAAGCCGCGGGCGTGCAGCCCGGCGGCCAGCCGGCGGACCATCGAGGCCAGTTGGCGGTACGTGTAGCCGTCGCCGCCGGCCACGTCGACCAGTGCCGTACGGTCGCCGTACTGCTCGGCGCGCTGCAGCACGAACGCCGGCAGCGACAGGTCCGGGATGTCGACGGTCGTCGGCGTCGGGGTGGTGGTGGTCATGACTTCGCTTCCGCGCGGCTGTAGGTGCTCAGCCCCGGCTGGTAGGCGCGCTTCTCGAACTGCTTCAGCGCGACGTTGACCCACTCGTTGCCGCTGAGCCGGGACAGCTCCCAGAGCTTGGCCTGGTCGTAGTCGATGGCGGTCGGCAGGTCCATGGTGGTGGTGCGCTCGTAGACCTGCTTGGCCAGTTCCAGGGTGATCGGGTTCTTCTTGGCGATCTTCCGCACGATCCGGTCGGTCTCGGCGTCCAGCTGGTCGGCCGGCACCGCCTTGTTGACCAGGCCGTACTCCTGCGCCTGCTGGCCGGTCATGGTGTCGCCGGTCAGGATGTAGTAGAGCGCCTGCTTGCGGGGCAGGTTGTGGGTGGCCGCCCAGGTGGCACCGCCGGCCGGGAAGATCCCGAAGTTGATCTCCGACAGGCCGAACAGCGCGGTCTCCGACGTCACCGCCAGGTCACAGAGGCCGGTGACCAGCAGGCCGCCGCCGAACGCGAACCCGTTGACCTTGGCGATGGTCACCGCCGGGAACGCCTTGAGCCGCTTGAACCAGTTCAGCGCGACCAGGTTGGTCCGGTAGAACAGCTGCGGGTCGTCGAACGGCTGCAGGAAGCACTCCTCGAGGTCCATCCCAGCGCTGAAGCTGTCGCCGACGCCGGTCACCACGACCGCCTTGACGTTGCCGGCCGCCTCGATCGTGTCGAGGGCCTGGTTCATGTCCCGGTGCATCTGCGGGTTCATCGCGTTCTTCTTGGCCGGGCGGTTCATGTAGATGGTGGCCACCGGGCCGTCCATCTCGAGGTTCACAGTTTCCAGCACCATCATCTCGGTTCCCTCTTTCCGGTAGGGCAACGAAAAATGCGCGCACGTGACCTTGGCCGCTTGCTCGGCCGTACAAACCGGATTTGGATAGTGCAGCCTCCGGTAGGCCCGCCGCGCTACGAGCATCACAAGTACCGATCCGGCACGCTTCTTTGGTGTTGCCTTGCCCCGGTGGGCAGCGAAATCCGATACGGCATGATTCACCGCACCGCTTGCCGAATATTGCCCACAATCGCCGACCGGACGGCAGGGAACGGCATTCCGGGAGAGGACGCGCTGGAGCCTGGTCCGCAAGAATTCCGGGATGGTGGTCCGCAGCCCCCGGACCACCCGCAAGGTCGCGTGACCCGGTCCCGGCTACAGCCGGGACCGGGTCACGTGGTCAGTCGCGGACGTTCAGGTGCGTCAGGCGGTCACTTCTTGCGGGCCTTCGCGGTCGCCCGGGCGTTCGCCCTCTCGATTGCCTTGACCAGTTCGTCCTTGTTCATGTCCTGCGGGTGGTCGATGCCGACCTGGCGCGCCACGTCGTCAAGGTGGCTCTTGCTGGCGTTGGCGTCCACCCCCTGGGCGGTCTCGCGCGGCTGGCGCAGCGACCGCGGTGTCCCCTGGGCCGCCTGTGGATCGGACGGGCCCAAGTTGTCCTTCGGCTGCCAGTGGTCGCCGACCTTCTCGTGGCTGTGTTTCAACGAGGCGTACGCCGCACGGTGCGCCCGCGCCGGGTCGCCGTAGCTCTCCTCGGCCGATTCCAGGGTCTTCTTGTAGGTCCGTACGGCCTTGTCGTCGGAGCGGGCGATCGTGCTGGGCACGTCGTCGCGCATCTGCTCGGCCTGCTGGTGCTTGTCGGCCTTTTCCCGCTTGGCGGCCATCGTTCCTCCTCACGGACGTCGTCTGCGCCGGGGGCGGCACTGAGTTTCGCCGTACCACATCCCGTACCCACGACGCCGCAGGTCATGCCTGTCGTCCCGTCGCCGCGGCGTCGTCGCCGGTGCGGCGTCGCCGGCCCCACGGCCACCGGCCATCCAGCTCGACCTCCAGGGAGAAGCTGAGGAAGGTACGCACCGCGACGATCATGGCCAGCACGCCGACGCTCTGGAAGGTCGGCGAGATCGCCACGGTACGGATGATGTCCCCGGCGACGAGGAACTCCAGCCCGAGCAGGATCGCCCGGCCGATGTCCTGCCGGTACCGACGGTAGGTCGCCCGCATGTTCCGCTCACGGAACGCGCCACGCAGGTAGAGCACCGTACCGACGACCAGCCCGGTGAGGATGATCAGCACACCGAGGGCGTCGACCGTCGTACCGATGAACAGGACAGCTGTCTCGAAGTTCATCTCTGACCACGAAGTCCGTCTCGGTCGACGCCCGGTGCACGATCAGGATAAATCGCGCAATACGCGCACGAAGCGAGATTTCAAATTTGGCCCCTCAGCTGTCCTCGTTCCAGGCCTTCAGAAACGCCCGGCCCAGGTAGCCGGCGATCATCCAACTGCCGAGCGCGCTCAACACCCGGAAGTCGACCGCTCCGACGATCATGGCGATGGTCAGGCTGAGCACGGCGACCCCGACGACGAGCGTGATCAGCCCCAGCGCCCCGACCTTCAACTGCTGGCCACTGCTCAGGCTTCGGAACCGGGCGACCACCCCGCTGCCGGCGACGCCCGACCGGGGATGCCGCCCGGCCGGACCGGCGACGGTCTCCGGCTGCGGGATCTCCGCCGGGTCGCGGGCCGGCAGGTCGATCCGGGCCTGCGCCGGGACTGCAGCGTCGGCCAGATCAGCGGTGGCGCCCTCGTAGACCGTCGGCTCCAACTGCAGGCTGACGCCGTCGTCACCGATGAGCTGACGACCACCGTCCGGCCAGGCCAGCATCGCCGCGCAACGGTCGTAGCGCACCGATACCACCTGCCCGGACTGCCCGGACCCGGTGACGAGGCTGACCCCCTCCGCCCCGACGATCAGCCGTTGGCCGTCCAGCCCGCCCAGCCCTCGGTGGCTGGTGCCGGGAAGCAACCCCACCAGGCCCGGCTCGGCCCGGGTGAAACCGGCCCAGTCGGCACCCCGGCCGCGGGGCGTCATCAGCAACGACGACGCGTGCGCAGTGATCGCCACCGCATGCACCGACTCGACGGTGACCTCCTTCAACTGCCGGGTCAGGTCGTCGCTGGACCGCACCGGCCGGCCGGTGAGCAGGTTGAACGCGATCGACGGCAGCCGCGCGCCGTCCGCTTCCACGCTGGACAACGCGTCGGTGGCCTTACCAACGACAGCGGCGACGTCCGCTTCGTCGATCCGACCCACCCGGATCTTGGCCAGTACGTCGACGAAGCCACCGAGTACCGCGTCCTCCTTGCCGTTGGGGGCGTCCGCGAGGGCGGTGACCACCGCGTTGCCGTCACCTCGTGGCTCGTAGTCGGTGGCGGTCGTGTACGACAGGCCGTCCCGCTGCCGCAGCGCCCGAAACAGCTCCCGCTCGACGACACCGCTGAGCACCCGGGCGGCCGCCCCGGCGGGCACCACCGCGTCCATCGCGGTCGCCCGACCCGGCCCGTAGAAGAACGCCGGCGTACCCGCCAGCGCCGACGAGGCGGCAGGGGCCGGCATCCGGGTCCCGGACGGCAACTCCAGCCGCAGGTCCGGCGGCAACTCGGCACCCGCCAGCCAGAGGACCGCGTTCTCCCGGGTGAAGTACCGGGCCGCCCACTCCTGCAGGTCCTCGGCGGTGATCGCGGGCAATCCGAGCTCAGCATACGCACCCAGCCCGTAGTCACGCGCGCCGTAGCGCCACAGCGGCAACTGGTCGGTGGCGGCAGCCGGCCGGCCGGCCCACTCGGTGTCCAGGATCGCCTTCTCGGTGTCCAGGCGGTGCACCGGCAGTTCCCGCAACGACCTGCACACCCCGGTCAGAAAGATGGTGATGTCGTCGACGGAGCCCGACAGGTGAAAGTGGGTCACCACACTGCCGGTGGTGCCGTTGTAGTGGTAGTCGGCGGCGCCGAGCGGATGCAGTACGAGGTGTTCGAGCAGATGGGTGAGGCCACGCCGGGCCAGCGTCTCGTCGGCCTGGCCGACCCGGAACATCAGCCCGGCGTGCGTGGGCCCTCCGGTCGGGGCCAGCAGCGCCGGAATCCCGTTGACGTCGAGTTGCCGGATCATCGTGCCTCACCTGCTGCCTTCGTCGCGAGCTCACGGAACCGTCCGAACGCCGCCACCGGGTCCTTGAGGTACGCCCAGGCATCGGCAGCGACCAGGTTGCCGACCGCAGCGAAGTGCGGTGCGGCGGCGGCGTGATCGCCGATAACGCTGAAGATCATGGCGAAGGCGTTGTGCGCCTCCACCCACCCGTACGACTGCTCCGCGTCTGGATGCAGCACCGACCTGGCTGCGGCGTCCCGCAGCTCCTGACGCACCTGCGGGTCGGCGCAGTAGTCGCGCTGCGCCCGGCCTTCCAGCTCCAACCAGTGCTCGGTGTGGGCCTCGGCGACCAGCCTGCCGTTGAGCGCACCCGCTGGCGCGGCGGCAGCCGCCTCCCGGGCGAAGGCGTGCATCTGCTCGAACGAACCGCCCCACTTCGGACACAACTGCTGCAGTAGTTGCCGCTGCCCGGGGAGGTGGTGCGGGTCGGTCTCGGCGAGCCGGTCGTAGCGCCGACGCGCCTCGGACCGGCCCAGCTCCAGACCCCGGGCGGTGACGAGGCGGTACGTCCAGGCCGCGCAGTTGTCCGGGTGGTACGCGGTCGCGTCGATGAGCACCCGTTCGGCGTCGCGCAGAGTTCGGTGGAACTCCCGGAACTGGTCACGGCTGACATGCTCGGCGCGCAAACTGGTGCGGACCGCCCAGGCCTGCTTGATCAGACATGCGCCGAGCAGCGCGGCGGCGGGACCATCGGTCGGGTCAGCCTCGTGTCGGCGCCGGGCCACGTCATGTGCGGCGTCGACCGAGCTGGCGTACCAGATCAGTTCGGTGCCGACGCCGGACGGCCTGGTCGGTTCGGTGCCGACGCTGGGTGACTGGGCCGGTTCGCCGGGCGGCTGACCGGTGAACAGCCGCGACGCGGCCGCCCAGTCCGCCTGGTCGAGTGCGGCACGCAGCTCGACGAGCTCCGGGTAGCCGGTGGTGAGATCGGTGGTGAGGGTGAGCGGTGGTGCGGCAGGCATGCGGCGCATAGTAGATGGCTGCCGTCGACGGCGGGGACCCGGTTTCGCGTCGTAGGCCCTGCTCGCGTAAGGGTCGTCGCTCGTGGACAGGCAGCATCCGGACCCCGCCGGGCGATCCCGGCGGGGTCCGGATGGACGGCGTACGGTCGGCTGGACGGCGTACGGTCGGATGCTCCTATGGAGGTCAGTCGACGATCGTGACGATCCGACGGCGACGGAACAGCACCACGGCCACCGCACCGGCGACGACGAGGACCGCGCCGAGGCCGGCCAGCAGTCCGGCGTTTGCCCCGGTCACCGGCAGCCCGCCACCGGCACCTTCGCCGCCGCTGCCGAGGGTGATCTCGGCGGTGTTGTTGTCAGTGTCCGGGTCCTGCACGCCGCCGTCGATGACGATCGAGCCGGCGGCACCGGCCGCGCCGACGATCTCCACCTGGAACGGGTAGTGGAACGACTCCCCCACTGCCGGGCTGTGCGTGGGCCGGCAGAAGTAGACCAGGCCGTTGGGCTGACCGCGGTCGTCCCAGACCGGGCTCCCGTCGACGACCGGGGCACAGCGGTCACCGACGGCAACCGCTTCGACTCCGACAGGCAGCGTCACCAGCGTGGACGGGGCCCACGCCTCGCCCGGCAGGATCAGGTCGGCCGGGCCGTCGTTGCGCATGCCGACCTCGATGTCGACCACGTCGCCGACCGCCCCCTGCACCGTCGCACCGATCGCCACCGAGTCGGCCGGCTGGTTCGGAATATTGACCAGGAATTCGGTCCAGTTGTCGGTGTCGTTGAGGTCCGGCAG
Organism: Micromonospora sp. LOL_021; assembly: GCF_048060215.1. Taxonomy (NCBI): domain Bacteria; kingdom Bacillati; phylum Actinomycetota; class Actinomycetes; order Micromonosporales; family Micromonosporaceae; genus Micromonospora; species Micromonospora sp. LOL_021. The sequence continues at coordinate 80,378 of NZ_JBHMIN010000026.1, forward strand.
CGGCTCCAGGGTGGTCAGGCGAAGCTCGTTGCCGGCCGATCGGGCGGACATCGTGCCGAGGGCCGCGACCTCGTCGTCGCCCAGCGGCAGCACCGCCACCACCACGATCCGCTCGGATGGGCCGGGTGCGGTCTCGCCGACCTTGACCCGCAGCGGGGTCTCCTCGTGTAGGGAGAACACCTCACCCGGGCCGACCTCGCCGAGGATCTGACAGGTCAGCTCCAGGAAGTCAGGGTTGTACTCACAGTTGTCGTACCGGTCCGGCAGCTCGAGGTCCAGGCCGGTGCTCAGCACGACCTGTACGCCAGCGGCCGCCACCGTGCCGACGTTCGTGGCCTGAATCGGCACGTTCGTGCTCTCCCCCGGCTGCAGCGTCACGTCGTCGATGTCGCCGACCACGAGATCGACCCCGGGCCAGGCGAGCTGGACGATGCCGGTGGTCTGCTGCTCCTCTGGCATGTTCGCGGCCGAGGTGGTGACCTTGATGACGCCCGAGTACTCCAGGACCTCCAGGTCACCCGGCAGGGCGTCGACCCGGTAGACGTGCGTCGAGTTGCCGGCGAGTTCGTCGAGCGTGCAGGTGGCCACCTTGCCGGCGACCGTACAACCCTGGCTTGCGCCGGGCAGGTCGATCCGGAACGCGTCCGACACGGCGGACGCGTCGATCGTCACCGACACGTCGACGGCCGGGGTCGGCACACTGTTGTCGATGGTGACCTCGATCGGCTTCGGCGTGGTCGCGTCCATCGCGATGTTGGTCACGTACTCGATGGACGGCGAGACCCAGGCGATCTCGTCGGACTCCACGGCCTGCGCCGGGGTGGCGATCGAAAGAGCGGCCAGGCTGGTGGCGGCACAGCCGGCGGCGAGCCGGCCGAAAACTGTCATTCTGGGCATGCTGCGGTTTCCCCCGATGGAATGTCGAAGCAGCGGATCAGCTGAGAGGCTTACAGAGGACAGCGCACATTAGCCACAACCGATGACGCACCGCAACCCCGTGACGTTCCGGCCCATAGCCGCCGGGCGTGCCCCGGGGTAGCGCCTAGCGGCGGCGGTGATCCGGCCTTGTGGCCCGGTGGGCGATGATCAGCTCGGTGGGTCGCGGACCATGGTGAGCCGGTTGCTGCGGCAGTCGTCAGGGATCGCGTCGGACTGCACGAACGACGCACGGCAGTAGGCGAGCCGGATCCGCACCCCGTGGTCCCTGACTCCTTTGCGGAGCACGTCGAGCAGGCCGTCGTCAGCAGTCACCCTGTCGAGCCGCAACGCGAAGCCACGCTGGGCCTCGTTGTGGTCGCCTCCGTGCAGGCTCTGCGCGCAGCAACACCATGAGCAGGATATTCTGCCAGCGGCCAAATGTGTAACTCCCGGCCAGTTACATTCCACGACTCTGGTTACATTTCGAGTTACATTCGACCGGTGCTGCCCTGCTGCCGGGGTGTGCGCCTGCCGGCCATCAGCGACCCTCCTCCTGCCGCTGGGCGAGTTCGGCGACGTAGGCCGCCAGGTTGCTCAACGTCTGCTCGCCGCCCTCGATCGCGTGGTACTTCTCCACGGCCTGGTCGCGTAGCTCCCTGGTGGGGAAGACGGTACACATCACGATCCGGGTCGCCGCGCCGTCCGGTGCGAAGGCCAGAGTCGACTCGAAGGCGTTCGGGTCGTCGCGGGACTCGCCGTGCAGCAGGGCGATCCGCTGCGGTGGGACGATCTCGGTCCAGGTGATCCATTCAGAGTAGTTGGTGCCGTCCGGGCCGTGCATCACGAAGTCCCACTCGCCGCCGACCCGGAACTCGAAGGAGCGCGTGGTGGTGCTGAACCCCTCCGGACCCCACCACCGTGACAGGTGCCGGACCTCGGTGAACGCCTCGAACACCAGCTCCGGTGGGGCGTCGATGACCCGGGAGATCACGATCTCCCGGTCGGCCGTCGCCGGCTCCGCCGATGTTTCCCGCTCTGCTCCTGCCATCGGTCACTGCTCCTGTCGTGTCTGCTTGAGGTCCTGCACGTAGCTGTCCAGCCGGTCGAAACTGCCGTTCCAGAACTCCTCGAACCCGCCGACCCACTCGTGGATCGGCCGCAGGCCGCCGGCGTCCAGGCCGTAGAGGCGCTGCTTGCCCGACTCGCGGACCCGCACCAGCCCCACCTCCCGGAGCACCCGCAGGTGCTTGGACGCCCGTGGCTGGCTCATCCCCAGCTCCCGGGCCAGGTCGGTCACCGGCCACTCGCCCGCCCGCAGCAGCGCCAGGATGTCCCGGCGCTGCGGCTCGGCGATCGCGTTGAAGACGTCCGACGTCGTCGCTGCTCGTGCCACGCCAGTCATCATATTCCCATAACGGAATGCGTCAAGTGGGTCGCGCAGTCAAGCTGACGTCGGGCCAGCTGTGGCCGCCGTGCTGCTATAACATCTATGCTATGCCCTGGGGTGTCGTGGAGCTGGAGCCGGAAGTAGAGAAGTGGTTGGAGAGTCTGCCGAGTGCCCTGTTCGCCCGAGCCGCGTTCTACGTCGACCTGCTGGCCGAGCAGGGGCCGCTACTGGGCGAGCCTTACACGAAGCAGCTTGATCGGAAGCTCCGTGAGTTGCGGTTCCACCTTGAGCAGCACGCGGTAAGGGTCACCTACTGGATCGGGCCTGGAAGGCGGATCATCTTGCTGACGGTCTTCTTCAAGACCCGGATGCGCGAGGAGCGGGAGATCGACCGAGCGCGTCAGGCGCTGGCGCGGTGCATCGACGAGGCACACCAGGTTGAGGGCAAGGAGGAGGTCTAGCCATGGGTGAGGGTGGCGGTTGGGCTGCTATGCGGGAGCGGCGGTTGGCTGAGCCCGGCGCAGCTGAGGCGTACGAGGCGGCGCGGTTGGCGTTCGAGCTCGGTCGTTCGGTGCGTGAGCTGCGCGAGCGTCGCGGTTGGAGTCAGACGCAGCTGGCCACGGCGTCGGGGATGACGCAGTCTGCGGTGGCCCGGTTCGAGGCTGGCGGGACCGTGCCGACACTCGTGGTGCTGGAGCGACTGGCAGCGGCGCTGGGAGTGAGCCTGAAGGTCGGCTTCGAGCCCCGCGACGCCGCTGCCTGACGAGGCTGACAGCAGATCAGTGGTGGAGTCTGCCCAGCTGCGAGATCGATCGAGGAGAAGGTGCCATGCAGGAGGTGAGGCCGTGACGAGCTACACACGCTGGAGTGACGTCCGGAGCGCCTACGTCGAACGGGCCGGCGGCGAGGAGGCGGTCGAAGCCGGCAAGCGGGAACTGCTGGCCACCGTCGTCGGGCACCGCCTCGCCGAGGTACGCAAGGCCCGAGGCCTGACCCAGCAACAGGTCGCCGACCGGATAGGCGTCACCAAGGGCCGGGTTTCCCAGATCGAACAGGGCAAGATCTCCGGACAGGATGTCGTCGCCCGCTACGCCGCCGCGCTCGGTGGCCGGCTTCACCAGGCCATCTACTTCGACGACGGCGCCATCGCCGCGATCGCCTGACCCGCACCCCATCACCGCGTCAGCGTGAGGTAGCCGCTGATAGGTGTCCAGAGTCGGTCGACGGGCATGATGTGAATGCGGTCTTCGTAGGTGAACGAGCGTTGTCCGGTGCTGAACGCCACGCCGGCGATGAACCTGTCGCCGAGTGCGTCTCGTAGCGCTCGGAGGCCTTTGAGGTCTGCGCCCGCGACGCGTTCGTTCGCCTTGACTTCGAACGCGAGGACCCTGCCGTCGTCGAACTCGATGACGTAGTCGACCTCGCCGCCGTCGTAGGTGCGCCAGTGCCCCGTAGTTACGTTTTCGTCAAGCCAGGAGGCCTGCTTGCGAAGCTCGCCGACGACGAAGCTCTCGAGGAGGTGCCCGAACTCCGTCAAGGCGGCCGGGTCGAGTGTGGCGAGTTTGGCGGGAGAGACTCGCATCAGCCGGGCGGCCACCCCGGTGTCGACGACATGCACCTTCGGTGATGCTGCGGCTCGCGCGCGTAGCGTCGTACCCCAAGCAGGAAGTCGGTCGATGAGAAATAGGTCTTCGAGGAGGCGGACGTAGCCTTCGATGGTCTTGCGCTCACCTGCGAGGCCCTGGGACGCGCTGGTGAGGTTGAGTACCTGCCCGGTTCTTCCAGCCAGTCGACCCAGCAGCTCGCGCAGCATGCTGCGCTGACGTACCCGGACAAGCTCGATGGCATCGCGCTCCAGCGACTGGCGGACGTAGTCATCGAACCAACGGTCGCGCGCGGGGCCTGTGCGGCGCAGGGCCAGGGGGAACCCTCCAGCGCAGAGTCGATCAACGTACTCCGTCCGGGTCGTCGTCGACGCTGGCCTGGCTGCGACGGTCGCGTCGGGCGCTGCGCGAAGCGCCGGCAGGAAATCTTCATGGACGCCGCGTATCTCTCCTTGTGACATGGGCCAGATCGTCATGGTGTGCAGGCGTCCGGTGAGTGCCTGCGCGGTGCGGGGCAGCGCGTCCTGGCGGGTCGACCCGGTCAGCGCGGCGGTACCCGGAAGGCTGCCTTCGCGGTTGAGTCGAGCCTTCAACGCGTCGAGGATCTGCGGGGCATGCTGATACTCGTCCACGCAGAGCAGGCCCGGCGTCGTGACGGCTGTCTGCGGGTTGGCCACCACCGCGTCGCGAATGCCCAACTCGTCCAGGTCCAGAACGGGGACCCCGTGCCGGTCGGCGAGCGCGCGCAGGACCGTGGACTTGCCAACGGAGCGAGGGCCGTGCAGGGCGATGACCGGCTCCACCCGGAGCAGGTCATCGAGCAGCGCAGAGACTCGCCGCTGCGCGATCCCGGCGAGTGGTTCCAGCACCCTGGCCTCCTCCGTAGCAACGAAGTACCGAATCCCAGGAGGTGAAACTACCACTATTCGAGGAGTGCGGATACCAAGATTTGAGCAACCGAGCTGCCAAATTTCGAGCACTTCACAGGGAGTCGCGGTCCAGCAGCCGGCTGGTCACGTTCGCGGGGTGAGGCCGATGGTGGTGGCGAGGCGGGTCAGGCCGGGGGTGGGTGCGGTCCGTAGGAGCGTGGCGACGACGGTGTGGGCGGTGGGTCGGGTGCGGGTTTCGGCGGGAGCGATCTGGTCGGCGGTGATGATGGCGCGGGCGGCGGCGGTGGGGTTGCCGGTGTCGAGGTAGGCGCGGGTGATGTCGATCAGGTGGGCGGCGCGGTGCTCGGCGGGTAGCTCCCGCCAGCCGTCGCTTGCGGTCGCCCGCTGATGGTGGGCGATGGCCTGGTGTGGGTCGCCGAGGGCGGCGGCGAGGTGGGCGCGGGCGAGTGCGACGGCGGTCGGCCCGAACCCGGTGGCGGTGTCACCGTGGTCGGGCCGCCGCTGGTCGTGGCTGGCGGCGGCGTGTCTGTCGGCGTGGTCGGTGAGCTGGTGTGCGGTGGCGGGGTCGTTGCCGGTGGCGGCGGCGAGGGCGGCTTCGATGAGCAGGGTGCCGGCGAGGGCGTGGTCGTCGGGTGCCGGGTGGTCGGTCGTGGCGGGGTCGATCAGCGGTACGGCGGTGAGCGCGGCCTGCGTGGCGAGGGTGGGTCGGTGCAGGGCACGGAGCGCTTGGGCGAGGGCGATGGCGGCTGCGGCGGTGTGTCCGGGGTGGCCGTTGGCGGTGGCGATGGCGCGGTCGGCGGCGAGCCAGGCGAGGTGGGGTTCGGCGAGTTTGGTCAGCAGGTGGGCGGTGAGCCGGTAGACGCGGGTGAGCAGGTACGCGGCGTCGGGGGCGTCGCTGGTGGTGGTGTGGCGGGTGTGGGTGAGCAGGTCGGGCAGCGTGCGGAGTAGTTGTGGGTAGTGGGCGTGCTGGTAGGCGGTCCACGCGTACTGGATGCGGTGGTGCAGGTCGTCGGCGGACGGTGTGGGTTGGTCGGGGGTGGGGGTGTCGTAGCGGGCGAGGGCGGCGCGGAGGTGTTCGACGGCGGCCGCGACGTCGGTGGCCGGTTCGGGTCGGCTGCTGGTGGTGGGGGCGAGGATGGTTTCGGGGGTGACGCCGAGGACGGCGGCGACAGTGTGGACGACGGAGATGCGGTCGAGGGAGCGGATGCCGCGTTCGACCTTGTCGACCCAGGAGTGGGATTTGCCGATGCGGTCGGCGAAGACCTGTTGGGTGAGTCCGCGTCGGGCGCGGAGTTGGGCGATCCGCCGGCCGATGGGTAGTTCGGTGATGCGGTGGCGGCCGGGCGCGGTCATCGGTGCATGCTCCGGTGGATCTCCTCGGTGGTCGCGCCGCAGCGGGGGCACCACCGGGACTTGACCCGGAACGCGAACAGGCCGAGGAGGAAGCCGGGCATCAGACCGGCGAACACTATCGGTAGCAGTCTGGCGATCACAAGCACTCTCACCTTCTGGCGGGGCCGGCGGGTCGGAGCGTTGCCACGCCCCGACCCCGACGGGTCGCCGCGTTGCCGCAGCGACACACCCTGCGGGGCTGACTCGTGGCGTATCGACTACAGATTGCAGCATCACTTGATGCATGGCAAGACTACGTTCATGATCAATGAATAGAAGCATGCCCTAAGGGGCAGACAGATGAGCAACGGTCGTGCAGAATCATGGCCATGCCTCGATTTGCCCCAGCCACTCCACGCTCCCGGCGACTCGGCCGCGATCTGCGCAAGCTCCGTGAAGCCAAGGGACTGACCGGCGAGGAAGTCGCCAAGTCGGTCCGCTGCTCGTCGTCGCGGATCAGCCGGATCGAGTCCGGCGAGATCAAGCCACGAGCTGGTGATGTCATGGAGCTGCTGGTCGCCTACGGCGTCCCGCTCGACGCCGAGCCCGGCTCGTCGCTGCTGGCCCAGGCCCGCGACCTGCGCGAGGACGGCTGGTGGCAGCGCGTCGGCGGCAAGTACGCGACGTACATCGCCTACGAGACCGAAGCCGTCGAGCTCAAGAACTACGAGCCGACGCTGGTGCCCGGTCTACTCCAGACCGAACGCTACGCCCGCGAGGTCAACATCATCGGTCGGGAGGTCGACCCGGACACGGTCAACCAACGCGTCACCACCCGGATGACCCGACAGGAAGTGCTGCACCGGCAACCGACACCGCTGCGGCTGCACGCCGTCCTGTCCGAGGCGGCGCTGCGTACCGAGGTCGGCGGCCCGGACGTGCTGCGCGACCAACTCTCCCACCTGGTCACGCTCAGCGAGTTGCCCAACGTCACGATCCAGGTGCTGCGTTTCGAAGCCGGCGCACACCTGGCGGACAGCAGCGGCTTCGCTCTGCTCAGCTTCGAGCGGGACGATCCACCGCTCGGCTACATCGAGACCCTGGCCGGTGAGCTGTTCCTTGAGTCAACCCGCGACCTGGCGCGAATCTCGGCGGCGTACGACAATCTGAGGATGCTGGCGATGTCGCCCGCCGAGTCGGTCAAGCTGATCAAGGAGCTGAGCGAGGATGGAACGTAACGCCTGGCGCACGTCGAGCCGGTCCGGCAGCAACGGCCAGTGCGTCGAGGTCCGCGACCGGGGCACCCAGATCGACGTACGCGACTCCAAAGCCCCCACCGCCGGCACGCTGACCTTCGACCCCACCGCCTGGACCACCTTCACCACCACCCTCAAGTCCGACGGCGCCCGCCCGTAACCCCTGGCTCCACTGCTCGTGGCGGCTTTCAACACGGGCCGCCACGAGCGCACCAACTGCGTCAGTCACGGCCGATGATGGTTGCCGAGTCGGGAGGCGGCATGCGCCGACGGATCTACCTGACCCTGCTCGTCTCCGCGCTGACGTCACCGGCACACGAGTGGATCATCGCCCAGCAGCCGACGGACGTCGCCTCGACGACCGGCCGGCCGCTGTCCGGTGAGGTCGTCGACCACCTCGACGCCGTCACGGCGAGTCTGCGGCGGATGGACGACCACCTCGGCAGCGGCCAGACACTCGGCCTGGTCCGTCAGCACCTGGCGACCGTGGTCGAGGTGCTACGCGAGCGCCGCTACACCGACTCGGTCGGGCGGCGTCTGCACGGCACCGCCGGTGAACTGATGCGCCTCGCCGGCTGGCTGTCGTTCGACGACGGCAACCACAGCCAGGCCCAACGGTTCTGGATCGCCGGCCTCTACCAGGCCCACGCCGCCGGTGACCGCGGACTCGGCGCGAACATCCTCGGCTTCATGTCCTGCCAGGCCAAGGACCTCGGCCAACTCCGGCAGTCGATCACCCTCGCCGAGACCGCGCGGGCCAGCTACCCCGCCACCAGCCCGAAAGTCGGCACGATCCTCGACCTGCGCGCCGCCGAGGCGTACGCCAACAACCACGCCGTCACCGACACCCGCCGTGCGCTCGACA
>NZ_JBHMIN010000027.1:0-86422 GCF_048060215.1 Micromonospora sp. LOL_021
TCGACCAGCTCTCCTCCTTCGCCGACGAAGTCACCCGGGTCGCCCGCGAAGTCGGCACCGAGGGGGAGCTCGGCGGCCAGGCCCAGGTCAAGGGAGTCTCCGGCACCTGGCGCGACCTCACCGAGAACGTCAACCAGCTGGCGTCCACCCTGACCACCCAGCTGCGGGCGATCGCGCAGGTCTCCACCTCGGTGACCCGTGGCGACATGACCCAGCACATCACCGTGCAGGCGCAGGGCGAGGTCGCCGAGCTGAAGGACAACATCAACCAGATGATCGTCACCCTGCGGGACACCACCAAGAAGAACGCCGAGCAGGGCTGGCTGGACTCGAACCTGGCGCGGATCGGTGGCCTGCTGCAGGGGCAGCGGGACCTCGGCGAGGTCTGCCGCATGATCATGAATGAGGTGACGCCGCTGGTCGACGCGCAGCTCGGCGCGTTCTTCCTCGCCGACGCCGACGACGGGGTGACCCGCCTCGGACTCACCGCCGCGTACGGCTACGTGGCCCGGGACCACAAGATCATCTTTGGGCCGGGCGAAGGGCTGGTCGGCCAGGCCGCCGTCTCCCGCCGGACCATCCGCGTCGGCGCCGGCGCCACCGGCGCGCTCACCCTGCGCTCCGGTCTGCTCAGCATCCCGCCCCGGGACCACGTGGTGCTGCCGGTGCTGTTCGAAGGCGAAATGCTGGGGGTGATCGAGTTCGCCTCCGTCGCCGCCTTCTCCGAGCTGCACCTGGCGTTCCTGGAGCGGCTGGTCGCCACGATCGGCATCGCCGTCAACACCATCCAGGCGAACAAGCGCACCGAGGAGCTGCTCGCCCAGTCGCAGCGGCTGGCCAACGAGATGCAGGCCCAGTCGGCCGAACTGCAGCGCACCAACGCCGAACTGGAGGACAAGGCCCGGCTGCTGTCCGAGCAGAAGGGCAACATCGAGACCAAGAACCGGGAGATCGAACTGGCCCGGATCGGTCTGGAGGAGAAGGCCCAGCAGCTGTCCCGGGCCTCGGCGTACAAGTCGGAGTTCCTGGCCAACATGAGCCACGAGCTGCGTACCCCGTTGAACTCGCTGCTGCTGCTGGCCCGGCTGCTGGCCGACAACCCGGACGACAACCTCACCGGCAAGCAGATCGAATTCGCCAAGACCATCCACAGCGCCGGCTCCGACCTGCTGTCACTCATCGACGACATCCTCGACCTGTCGAAGATCGAGGCCGGCCGGATGGACGTGCAGCCGGCCGAGGTGCCGTTCGGCGAGATCCGGTCGTACGTCGAGCAGGCGTTCGCGCCGCAGGTCGACGAGAAAGGGCTGGAACTACGCGTCGAAGTGGCGCCGGACCTGCCGCCGGCGGTCGTCACCGACGCGCAGCGGCTGCAGCAGATCCTGCGCAACCTGCTGTCCAACGCGGTGAAGTTCACCGATGCCGGGTCGGTGACGCTGCAGATCGCCCCCGCCCCGCCGGACCTGACCTTCGAACAACCCGCACTGTCCACCGCCGACCAGGTGGTCGCCTTCACGGTGATCGACACCGGAATCGGCATCTCCGACGACAAGCTCTCGCTGATCTTCGAGGCGTTCCAGCAGGCGGACGGAACGACCAGTCGCCGGTACGGCGGCACCGGCCTCGGCCTGTCGATCAGTCGCGACCTGGCCCGGCTGATCGGCGGCGCGATCTCCGTCTCGTCGGTGCCGGGCGAAGGATCCACCTTCACGCTGTACGTTCCCGACGTGCTCAATACCGACGCGGTGCTGCCGCCGGCACCATTGCCGGCCGCCGCGCCGATCCGCACCGCGCTGCCACCCCTGACCCGGCCGATCGAGGTGGACCGCCCCGAACCGCCGACCACCCGGCGGCTGGACGGGGCCACCGTACTGATCATCGACGACGACGTCCGCAACGTCTTCGCGCTGACCAGCGCGCTGGAGCTGCACGGGATGACCGTGATCTACGCGGACAACGGGGTCGACGGCGTACGGAAACTCGCCGAACGCCCCGAAGTGAACATCGTGCTGATGGACGCGATGATGCCGGACCAGGACGGTTACGAGACGACCCGGATCATCCGCCGCAACGAACGCTTCGCGGACCTGCCGGTGGTCTTCCTGACCGCCAAGGCGATGCCGGGTGACCGGGAGTCCGCGCTGCAGGCCGGGGCGACGGACTACATCACCAAACCGGTCGACCTGGACGAACTGATCACCCTGATGGTGACCTGGATCAACGCGGCTGAGGAGTTGAACTCGTGACTGCCGGATCGGCGAAGGTACTGCTGGTGGACGACCGGCGGGACAACCTGCTCGCCCTGGAGGCGATCCTGCAGGGGTTGCCGGTGCAGGCCGTGGCGGTGGAGAGCGGCGAGGATGCGCTGAAGAAACTGCTGGTCGACGACTTCGCGGTGATCCTGCTGGACGCGCAGATGCCGGAGATGGACGGATTTGAGACGGCCAACCACATCAAGCGTCGTGAACGCACCCGGCACGTACCGATCCTGTTCCTGACCGCCGCGGACCGCGACGCCCAACTCGCCCTGCGCGGGTACGCCGCCGGTGCGGTCGACTACCTGATCAAGCCCTTCGACCCGTGGGTGCTGCGGGCCAAGGTCGGCGTCTTCGTCGACCTCTGGGTGAAGAACCGCCAACTCGCCACCCAGGCGGACCTGGTCCGACAGCGGGACGAACAGGTACGGCAACTGTGTGCGGCGATCGACCGGGCAACCGCCCGGCTGCGCGACGGCGAGGTGAATCCGGCCGAGGTCGCCGACGAGTTGGAGACGGCCCGCTGGGGCGGCGACGGCCGGGTTGGCTGACCGCGACGCCGAGCCGGCTGGCCGCCCCCGGTCAGCCGGCGCCGTTACGGATGGTGAGCGCCGATCGCAGCCCGGTGATGTTCAACACCCGGTGCAGGAACTCGCCGACGTTGGTGAGCAGCAGCAGACTCTGCGCATGGCTGGCCTTGCGAGTGAGCACCACCAGGGTGCCCAGCCCCTGCGAGTCGCAGAAGGTGACGCCGGCCATGTCCAGCACGATCCGGGCCGGCGCGTCACCGAGCAGATCGTTGACGGTGGTGGACAGCTGGGCGGCGGTGAGCATGTCGATCTCACCGACGAGGCGTAGCACAGCCTCGTCGGGAGTGCGCCGCAACGCGATCGACAACTCCGCCCGCTCCACCCGGCCAGCGTATCGCGACGGCGCGAACCCGGCCCTGGTACGGCGAGCGCCGCACCCCGGCCGCCGGGCCCGGCAGTCGCCGCGACCCGGCCGCTGGGCAGGGTCGGATGTGCGGTCGCCTGGTGACGCTGCCACAATGGCAGGGCCGTGACTGCCACCGAAACTGCCGGCGCCCGCCCGTACCCCGCGCACGCGCCCGCATCCCAGGCCCTGTTCGACCGCGCCACCAGGTTCATCCCTGGCGGGGTCAACTCGCCCGTGCGCGCCTTCCGGGCGGTCGGCGGGACACCCAGGTTCATGACCCGGGGGTCCGGCCCGTGGCTGTTCGACGCCGACGACCGGCGCTACCTCGACCTGGTCTGCTCCTGGGGACCGCTGATTCTCGGCCACGCCCACCCCGAGGTGGTCGCCGCGCTCAGCGCAGCCGCCGCGCACGGCACCAGCTTCGGTACGCCGACGCCCGGCGAGGTGGAGCTGGCCGCCGAGATCGTCGACCGTACCCCGGTGGAGCAGATTCGGCTGGTCAACTCCGGCACCGAGGCGACGATGTCGGCTATCCGGCTGGCCCGGGGTCACACCGGCCGGCCCCGGATCGTCAAGTTCGCCGGCTGCTACCACGGCCACGTCGATGCACTGCTCGCCGCCGCCGGCAGCGGGGTGGCCACCCTCGGGCTGCCCGACTCGCCCGGGGTGACCGGTGCCGCCGCCAGTGAGACGATCGTGCTGCCGTACAACGACGTGGCGGCGGTGGAGGCGACCTTCGCCGAGCACGGCGACCAGATCGCCGCGATCATCACCGAATCGGCCGCCGGCAACATGGGAGTGGTGCCGCCCGCCCCCGGCTTCAACGCCGCGCTGGCCCGGATCGCCCACGCCCACGGCGCGCTGCTGATCGTCGACGAGGTGATGACCGGGTTCCGGGTGGCCCGGGGCGGCTGGGCCGAGCTGGAGCCGGTCGACGCCGACCTCTACACGTACGGCAAGGTGATGGGTGGCGGCCTACCGGCCGCCGCGTTCGGCGGCCGGGCCGAGATCATGCGGCAGCTGGCCCCGGCCGGCCCGGTCTACCAGGCCGGCACGCTCTCCGGGAACCCGCTGGCCTGCGCCGCCGGGCTGACCACGCTCCGGCTGGCCGACACCGACCTGTACCGGCGGCTGGCCGACACCGCGACCCGGGTCGCCGAGCTGGCCACCGGGGCGCTCACCGCCGCCGGGGTGCCGCACCGGCTCTCCACCGCCGGCACCATGTTCTCCATCTTCTTCACCGACGCCGAGGTCACCGACTACGCTGGCGCCCGCCTGCAGGACGTCGACGCGTACCGCGCCTTCTTCCACGCGATGCTCGCGCACGGCGTCTACCTGCCCCCCAGTGCGTTCGAGGCATGGTTCGTCTCGGCGGCGATCGACGACGCCGCCCTGGAACAGCTCGCGGCGGCGCTGCCAGCCGGGGCCGCGGCCGCCGCTGCGGCGGCGGACGGCGCGCTGCGGGCACCGACGCTGAGGGACAACGCATGAAACGGACGGTCGTCCACGTACTGCGACACGGCGAGGTCCACAACCCGGAGAAGATTCTGTACGGCCGGCTGCCCGGTTTCCGCCTCTCCGAACTCGGTGTGCAGATGGCCAAGGCGGCCAGCCAGGCCCTCGCCGACCGGGACGTGGTGCACGTGGTCGCCAGTCCGCTGGAGCGCGCCCAGGAGACCGCCGAGCCGATCGCAGCCCAGTTCCGGCTGCCGGTGTCGGTCGACGAACGGCTGATCGAGTCGGCCAACTGGTTCGAGGGCCGGCGGGTCTCCCCCGGCGACGGGTCGTTCCGCGACCCGCGTAACTGGTGGGTGCTGCGCGATCCGGTCACCCCGTCGTGGGGCGAGGCCTACACGGCGATCGCCGAGCGGATGTTCGCCGCGGTGCACGCCGCCCGAGTCGCCGCCGAGGGCCACGAGGCGGTCTGCGTCTCCCACCAGCTGCCGATCTGGACGCTGCGCCGCTACCTGGAACGCAAGCGGCTCTGGCACGACCCGCGCCGCCGGCAGTGCGGCCTGGCCAGCCTGACCGCGATCCACTTCGAGGACGCGAAGGTGGTCGGCATCGGCTACTCCGAGCCGGCCGCCCACCTGATCGCCATGTCGCCGTCGGCGCGGACGGCCAAGGGGGCCTGAGATGCGGTCGGCACGTCGTGGGCTGATCGTGCCGGGCCGCCGGTCGGCCGCCGGGCTCGCCCGGTCCGCCGCCCTTCTCGCCGGTACGCTGGTCGCCGCGCTCGCCCTGACCGGCTGCGCGGCCAGCGACTGGGCGACCGACTGCGAGACCGACCCGCAGGGCGTGATCCGGTGCACCGGTGACGACCGGCCGGCGGCACCGGAGCTGGACGCCGAACTGCTCGACGGCTCCGCGTTCGATCCGGCGGCGTACCAGGGTCAGGTCGTGGTGGTCAACTTCTGGGGCTCCTGGTGCCCGCCCTGCCGGGCCGAGGCCGCCGACCTGGAGGCCACCTACCAGGCGACCCGGGACCAAGGGGTGCGCTTCCTCGGCATCAACGTCCGCGACGAACGGGACAAGGCCCGCGCCTTCGAGGCGGGTCGGGTGACGTACCCGAGCCTGTTCGACCCGGCGAGCCGGCTCGCCCTGGACTTCAACATCCCGCCGAACAGCATCCCCGCGACGATGATCATCGACCGGAGCGGCCGGATCGCCACCGTCGTACGCGCCGAGATCCGCCAGGACGACCTGCAGCCGCTGGTCGAACAGGTCGCCGCCGAGGCGACCAGCACCGGCGTCGGCACCGACCCGGACCCGGCCGATGGGTGAGACGTTCGCCGAGATCGCCCGAGGCGGTCCGGTGCTGCTGGCTCTCGGCCTGGCCGCGCTGGCCGGGCTGGTCAGCTTCCTCTCCCCGTGCATCCTGCCGCTTGCCCCCGGCTACCTGTCGTACGTCACCGGACTGGCCGGCTCCGACCTCGACGCCACCGGCGGCCGCAGCGGCAGCGGTGGCGGCGCGGGTGCCGGCGGTTCATTCGGCGGCCGACACGGCCGGGTGCTGGCCGGAACCCTGCTGTTCATCAGTGGCTTCACCGTGGTCTTCACCCTCACCGCGATCCTGATGGCCAGCGTCGGCCGCCACCTGTTCGTCTACCAGCGGCCGGTGGAGATCGGCGTCGGGCTGCTGATCATCCTGTTCGGGCTCGCCTTCCTCGGTCTGGTGCCCGGCCTGCAACGCGAGGTGCGGGTACGCCGGCTGCCGGAGGCCGGCCTGGTCGGCGCCCCGGTGTTCGGCGCGGTCTTCGCGCTGTCCTGGACGCCGTGCGTCGGCCCCACCCTCGGCGCGGTGATGGGGATGGCCACGGTCAGCGGCCAGACCGACCGGGCGGCGGCGCTCGCCGTGGCGTACTGCCTCGGGCTCGGTCTGCCGTTCGTCGTCTTCGGCCTGGCGTTCCGCCGGCTGCTCGGCGTGTTCACGGTGATCCGGCGCAACAGCCGCTGGGTCACCCGGGTCGGCGGGGCGATGCTGATCCTGGTCGGGGCGGCGCTGGTCACCGGCGCCTGGACCGACTTCGTCATCTGGTTCCAGGCCACCGTCGGGGCCGGCGAGGTCGGCATCTGATGTCCCGGCCGAATCCGGCGCTGGCTCTGCTGCGCAACTCGTGGCGGCAGCTGACCAGCATGCGGACCGCGCTGATCCTGCTCTTCCTGCTGGCGGTGGCGGCGATCCCCGGTTCGCTGCTGCCGCAACGCGACGTCAACATCGAAAACGTCGACGCGTACTTCGCGGCGAACCCGCAGCTGGCCCCGGTGCTGGACCGGCTCGGCATGTTCGACGTGTTCGCCTCGACCTGGTTCGCGGCGATCTACCTGCTGCTGTTCACCTCGTTGGTCGGCTGCATCGTGCCCCGGCTGCGCGAGCACGTACGGGCGTTGCGGGCCGCGCCACCGGCCGCGCCGCGCCGGCTGGACCGGCTGCCGCAGCACGCTCGCTGGACCACCGGCGGCGACGCCACGGCCAGCGACGCCACGGTCGGGCACAGCGCAGCCGGGGACGCACCCGCCGCCGCGCGGGACGCGATCGCCGCCGAGCTCCGCCGCCGCCGCTGGCGGGTCACCGTCACCGACGACAGCGTCGCCGCGGAGAAGGGCCACTTGAAGGAGACCGGCAACCTGGTCTTCCACCTGTCGCTGATCGGCGTCCTGCTCGGGGTCGCCGTGGGCAGCTGGTTCGGCTGGAACGGCAACCGGCTGCTGGTCGCCGGGCCGGACACCGCGTTCTGCAACACCGTGCAGCAGTACGACGAGTACCGACTCGGCCCCCGGATTTCCGACGGTGACCTGCCCCGGTTCTGCCTGGAACTGACCGACTTCACCGCCACCTTCCTGGAGACCGGACAACCGGCCAGCTACTCCGCCGAGGTACAGGTCGACGCCGACGGCGGTGCCGCCCGGACCGAGACGTTCTCGGTGAACTCCCCGCTGCGCCTCGACGACGCCAACGTCTACCTGCTCGGGCACGGCTACGTGCCGGTGCTGCGCTACACCGACCGCTACGGGCAGGCGCAGACCGTCTCCGCGCCGTTCCTGGCCGTCGACGGGATGCTGACCAGCGAAGGGGTCGCCAGCTTCCCGGACGCCAACGTCGACCCGGCGACCGGCGCACGCGATCCGCAGCTGCAGGTGGCCTTCGAAGGGCTCTTCCTACCGTCCGCCCCGCAGCAGCCGCCGTACGTCCGCTCCACCCACCCGGAGCTGCGCGACCCGGCGGTGATGCTGTGGGCGTACCGGGGCAACCTCGGGCTGGACGCCGGTATCCCCGGCTCGGTCTACCAGATCGACCAGCGGCAGGTGGAGGCCGGCAGGCTGCTGCCGGTCGGTGACCCGCAGCTGCTGCGGGTCGGCGAGACCATGACCCTGGACGACGGCACCACCATCGAGTTTCTCGACATTTCGCAGTACGTGACCCTGTCGGTCCGGCACGATCCCGGCAGCGGTCTGCTGCTGGCCAGCTCGGCGGCGCTGCTGCTCGGGCTGATGCCGGCGCTGTTCGGTCGGCGCCGCCGGGTGTGGTTCCGGGTCACACCGGCCGGCCCCGACGCAGCGTCAACGACACCCGGTAGTAGCTTGGTCGAGGCCGGTGGGCTGCCGCGCACCGACCATCCCGGGTTCGGCGACGAGTTCCGGGAGCTCATCCGGGCACTCGGCGGCGACGCCGGGCCACGGGAAGGACGGCACTGATGTCAGCACTGTCGGATCAACTCCTGGTGGTGGCGATCTTCGCGTACCTGCTCGCGATGATCTGCCACGCGGTCGAAGCCGGGTTCGGCACCCGGCGTACCGCCGCCGCGACGGTGCCCGACCGCGAACTCGCCGCCGTCGCGGCGGCCGGGACCGGCGGCGGACCGACGCAGCCGGCGCCCGGATCCGACCTGACCGGTCCGGCCATCTACAAGACCACGGGTACGGGCAGCGAGCGGACCGGCTGGGCCGGCGTCGGACTCGCCGGCTGGTTCGCCGTCGGCGCCACCGTGCTGGGTGCCTTGTTCCACCTGGCCTGCCTGGTCACCCGCGGGGTCGCCGCCGAGCGGCTGCCGTGGGGCAACATGTACGAGTACATGCTGGCCATCACCTTCGTCGGGGTGGCCGCCTGGCTGGTGATGGTCTACCGGCGGCCGTCGCTGCGCCCACTCGGGCTGTTCGTCGCACTGGTGATGGTCGTCCTGCTCGGCCTGGCCGGCCTGGTGTTCTACACCCCGATCACCCCGCTGGTGCCGGCGCTGAAGTCCTACTGGTACGCCATCCACGTCTCGACGATCATGGCGTCCTCCGGGCTGCTGCTGCTCGGCTCGATCCCGGCCACGATGTTCCTGCTCCGGTCCGGATACGAGCATGGTCGGCGCGGGTTCCCGTACCTGCTGGCCAAGCGGGTCCCGGCCGCCGCCTCGCTGGAACGGCTCACCTTCGGGCTGCACGCGATCGGTTTCCCGATCTTCACCTTCGCGGTTATCGCCGGGGCGATCTGGGCCGAACACGCCTGGAGCCGGGCGTGGGCCTGGGACCCGAAGGAGACCTGGGCGTTCATCTCCTGGGTGATCTACGCCGGCTACCTGCACGCCCGGGCCACCCCGAGCGTCCGGCGGACCACGGTCACCTGGATCGCGATCCTCGGCTTCCTCACCATGCTGATGAACCTGATCGGGGTCAACTACTTCTTCGAGAGCCTGCACTCCTACGCCTGACCGGCACCGGCCCGAGTCCGGAGGCGGCGGCGCGAATCACCGCCCCGGGTGGTGGCACCGGCCGCCGGGTAGGCCAGACTTGGCGGCATGGCGTCTCCAGGTTTCCCGTACCAGGATCTGAAGGACTTCGTCGCGGCGCTGGAGACGGCCGGTGAGCTGCGGCGGGTCGACGTACCGGTGGATCCGACGCTGGAGATCAGCGAGGTCGTCACCCGGACCGTGCGGGCCGGTGGGCCGGCGCTGCTGTTCGACCGGCCCACCCGGGGCGAGATGCCGGTGGCGATCAACCTGTTCGGCACCGAGCGGCGCACCGCGATGGCACTCGGCGTCGAGAACCTGAACGAGATCGGTGACCGGATCGGGGCGATGATCAAGCCCGACCTGCCGGTCGGCTGGTCCGGCATCCGCGACGGGCTCGGCAAGGTCATGCAGCTCACCTCGCTGCCGCCACGCAAGGTCAAGACCGCGCCCTGCCAGGAGGTCGTCTACACCGGCGCGGACATCGACCTGAACCGGCTGCCCGGGCTGCAGGTCTGGCCCGGCGACGGCGGCATCTTCCACAACTACGGGCTGACCCACACCAAGCACCCGGAGACCGGCAAGCGCAACCTGGGCCTCTACCGGCTGCAGCAGCACTCGCCGACCACGCTTGGCATGCACTGGCAGATTCACAAGGACTCGACTGCCCATCACGCGGTCGCCGAGCGGCGCGGCGAGCGGCTGCCGGTGGCGGTGGCGATCGGCTGCGACCCGGTGGTCAGCTACTCGGCGTCGGCGCCACTGCCCGGCGACATCGACGAATATCTGTTCGCCGGGTTCCTGCGCGGCCAGCGGGTCGAGATGGTCGACTGCAGGACCGTACCGTTGCAGGTGCCGGCGCACGCCCAGATCGTGCTGGAGGGCTATCTGGAGCCGGGCGAGCGGCTGCCGGAGGGCCCGTTCGGCGACCACACCGGCTTCTACACTCCGGTCGAGCCGTTCCCGGTACTGCACATCGAATGCATGACCATGCAGCGGGACCCGCTCTACCACTCGATCATCACCTCCAAGCCGCCGCAGGAGGACCACGGGCTCGGCAAGGCCACCGAACGGATCTTCCTGCCGCTGCTGCGGATGCTGATCCCGGACATCGTCGACTACGACCTGCCGGCCGCCGGGGTGTTCCACAACTGCGTGATCGTGTCGATCCGCAAGCGCTACCCCAAGCACGCCCAGAAGATCATGTCGGCGATCTGGGGCGCCCACCTGCTGTCGCTGTCGAAGCTGATCGTCGTGGTCGACGACGACTGCGACGTGCACGACTACCACGAGGTCGCGTTCCGCGCCTTCGGCAACGTCGACTACGCCCGCGACCTGCTGCTCACCGAAGGCCCGGTCGACCACCTCGACCACTCGTCGTACCAGCAGTTCTGGGGCGGCAAGGCCGGCGTGGACGCGACCCGCAAACTACCCACCGAGGGCTACACCCGGGGCTGGCCGCAGGAGATGACCATGGCGCCGGAGATCGTCTCGCTGGTGGACAAGCGGTGGCGGGAGTACGGGATCTCGTGAGCGCCGCAGCCACCGCCGGGCCGGCCGGCGCGCCCGCCGCCCCGGTCGGCAGGATCCGGGCCTTCCTACGGCTCGTCGCGATCGAACACTCGGTCTTCGCGCTGCCGTTCGCGTACCTGTCCGCGCTGACCGTGATGGCCCGCCTCGACGGCGGCGTCCGCTGGCTCGACCTGCTGCTGATCACCGTCGCGATGGTCGGTGCCCGGACGTTCGCCATGGCCGCGAACCGGATCATCGACCGGCACATCGACGCGCGCAATCCGCGTACCGCCGGGCGGGAACTGGTGACCGGGGCGGTGAGCGTCCGGACGGCCTGGACCGGCGCGGTGGTCGCGCTGGTGGTCTTCCTCGGCGCCGCCGCCGCGCTGAATCCGCTCTGCCTCGCGCTGGCCCCGTTGGCGGCGGTCCCGCTGGTGGTCTACCCGTACGCCAAGCGGTTCACCGACTGGCCGCACGCGGTGCTCGGACTGGCCCAGTTGGTCGGCCCGGTCGGTGCCTGGCTCGCGGTCACCGGCACCTTCGACGGTGCCGGGCCGGCGATCCTGCTCGGCGCGGCGGTCGGGCTGTGGATCGGTGGGTTCGACCTGATCTACGCCTGCCAGGACGCCGAGGTCGACCGTGAGATCGGGGTACGCAGCGTGCCCGCCCGGTACGGTCGACGCTTCGCGCTGCACGCCTCGACGGTGGCGCACCTGGTGACGTTCGCCCTGTTCGGATGGTTCGGCGTGCTGGTCGGCTTCGGCTGGCCGTGGTGGATCGGGCTGGCGTTGACCGCGGTGGCGTTCGGCTACCAGCATCTGGTGGTGACACCGACCGATCTGTCCCGGGTCAACCGGGCGTTCTTCACCGCCAACGGCTTCGTCGGCATCGCGTTGTTCGCGTTCGCCCTGGTCGACCTGGTGGTACGACTCGGTCTGCGCTGACCGTTGACCGCCCCGGCCGGTCAGCGCCGCTGCCGGTAGCGGGCGCTCTCGAACGACCAGTCGACGGTGCCCCGGACGGCGTACCCGACCCCGGTCAGCAGGCCGTGCGCCGCCCGGTCGTGGTCCGGCCCGAACGACGGCACCTCGGCCCGGCGTGCGTCGAACGCCGCCATCTCGGCCCGCCACCGGTGCGCGACGGTGACCAGCGCGTCGCCGATCGGCACCCGCCGCGCCTCGGCGACCGCCACCACCAGGTTGTGACCGCCGGCGGTGGTCAGGTCGCGGGGCAGCGAGAAGAGGTCGTTGTACCAGGAGAGCAGGTCGTTGCCGGCGACTCGGACATCACGTACCCGGGGGTGGTGGAAGACGGCGTCCGGCACCGGGTCGCCGGTCGCGTAGTCGATCAAGGTGTACGCCACGTGCGCCGCCGAAGTGGCCCGGCGCAACTCGACGTACTCGTCCGGGTCGGGCCGGTGGCCGGTCGCCTTGTTCGCCGCCTCGCGTACCGCTCCGTCGAGGTGCTCCGCCACCGCCTCGACGAACCGGCGGCGCCACCAGTCGGGCATCGACTGGCGTACGGCCTGCCACGGACCGGCGAGCATCCGGCGCAGCGGCCCGGCAAAGGCCGGGTCGGGACCCGGTGCCGGGTCGCTGCATACTTCCTGGTCGCTGCCCGGTTTCGAACCTGCGCGCAGCACCGCCAGCACCTCGTCGGCGAGTCGGCGTAAGCTCCCCTCCTGCGGATCCGCGACCCCGTCGAACTCGTCGTCGAGCAGGAAGAACCAGGCGAACATGGCGGCCAGCACCCGCAGCCGGTCCACCGGCGCGCTCGGGTAGAGCCGGGCGGCGTACCGGCCGATCCGGGCCCCGGCGAGCCGACGGTGGGTGGCGGTGGCCGGCGGCAGCCCGCACCGCTGCAGCCAGCCGGGCAGCCAGGCGTCGGCCTGCGCCGCGTACGGGGACAGCACGGCGGGCAGCGGGCACGCGGCGCGCAGCGTAACGAGCAGCTCGCCGAGCAGTTCGGCGGCGGGCTCATCGAGGCCGGCGGAGCTGTGCTGTACGGCGGAGCGGGGCGGCGGCGGAGTGGATTTCCGGGAGTCCATGGCCTGCCTGCGAAGTTGCTGCCAATGTGTCCGTATGGCGGATCGTCTTACCCTATGGGGTGACCGGGCACCGGCGACAGTCCGCGACCAGCCACGCGAACAGGGACCTGATGAGAAGACCATGGGTGATCGGTGTTTCCGGGGCGTCCGGTACGCCGTACCCGGCCGCGGTGCTCCGCGCGCTGCTCGACGCCGGCCATCCGGTCGACTTGGTGGTGTCGCGGGCGGCCCGACTCACGCTGCTCGACGAGACCGGCGCGCCGCTGCGGGACAGTCACTGGCGTGCCGACCTGGAACGCTGGCTCGGCCGTGGACTGGACGACGCGGACGTACGGTTCTGGCCGGCGGGTGATCTCGCCGCCGGGCCGAGCAGCGGCTCGTACCAGGCGCGCGGCATGGTGGTCGTGCCGGCCAGCACGGCGGCCTGCGCCGGCATCGCCATCGGGCTGTCAAAGGATCTGCTGCAGCGGGCCGCCGAGGTCAACCTCAAGGAACGCCGGCCGGTCGTGCTGGTCCCCCGGGAGACCCCGGTGACCCGCAGTCACCTGGAGCACCTGCTCGCCCTGCACGATGCGGGGGCGGTGGTGCTGCCGGCCAGTCCCGGCTTCTACGGCGCGGGTGCCGAGGCCACCGCTGCCCAGTTGGTCGATTTCGTCGCCGGCAAGGTGCTGGACGCGCTCGGCGTACCGCACGATCTGTTCCGGCGGTGGTCCGGCGAGTTGGGCGCGGACCGGGCGTGACCACCGGTGGCGGTACGGCCGGTGTCAGTACGGTACGACCCGGCGTCAGTACGGCCCGGCTCCTCCTGATCCGTTTTCGGTCTGCCGGGGCCGGGTGGTCTCCGCGCTTTCCGCCTGCATCTCCTCCAGCACGCCTTCGCCTTCGAGTAGCGCACGCACCTCGGACTCCCGGAACCGACGATGGCCCCCGGGAGTTCGGATACTGCCGATCCGGCCGGCCGCTGCCCATCGTGTGACGGTCTTCGGGTCGACGCGGAACAGCGCGGCCACCTCGCCCGGCGTCAGCAGACGATCTCCAGTGTCCACGGTCCCCTCCTCGCGTCCACGACGGCTCTGGCGTGGCCAGTCAGCCCCCCGATGGACCGTGTGCCAGATGCCGTAGTGCCAGACGTACGGCCATTAGAGCACCGGCCGACCGCCGTGTCCGGGAAATGAGGAAAGCTACCGGACTGGGCAGTTACCCGGTAGGATTTGCGCCCTATGTTGTAATTTACCCCAGCTCGCCAACCAGCGGATCCGGATGCGCAACGAGGCTGACACCGGCGCGGATGACTGCGGACCACCCGGGCGGGCGACAGGCACTAGGGTCTACATCCCGTGGACGCCATCGACCTCCGGCTCGTCGACCTGCTGCGCGGCAACGCCCGGCTCTCCTACGCCGAACTCGCCCGTCAGGTCGGACTCTCCGCACCTGCCGTGCACGAACGGATCGGCAAGCTCGAAACCTCCGGTGTGCTGCGCGGCTATCGGGCCGATGTACAGCCGGAATCGGTCGGCCTCGGCGTCACCGCCCTGATCGGACTGGTCGAAGACTCAGGAGCCGACACCGAGGCGGTGCTCGACGCGCTGCGCTACATGCCGGAGATCGAGTCCTGCTACTTCATGGCCGGCACCGAGTCGTTCCTCTGCCTCGCCCGGGTCGGCACCATCGCCGAGTTGGAACAGCTCATCATGCGGCTGAACCGGACACCGGGGATCGCCAACACCCGGACCAGCGTCACGCTGTCCACCAAATGGGAGAACCGGCCCCGCCCCCTGACCGGGTGATTCGGCGACGTCACTTGTTACCGTCTGCGAGTGAATCAACTGGACCGGTATGATGATGCCGGCCGGGCCTGGGTGACCGACGCGATCGCCAAGGTCGAGGCGGACGCCAACCGGTCCGCCGACACCCACCTGCTGCCGTTCCCGCTCCCCCCGGCCTGGGGCATCGACCTCTACCTCAAGGACGAGTCGGTGCACCCGACCGGCTCGCTCAAGCACCGGCTGGCCCGCTCGCTGTTCCTCTACGGCCTGTGCAACGGGTGGATCGGGCCGCAGACCACGATCGTCGAGGCGTCGTCCGGCTCCACCGCCATCTCCGAGGCGTACTTCGCCCGGATGCTCGGCCTGCCGTTCGTGGCGGTGATGCCCGCCGCCACCTCGGCGGAGAAGATCGCCCAGATCGAGTTCCACGGTGCCCGCCCCCATCTGGTCCGTGACCCGGCCGCAGTGGTGGTCGAGGCGCGGTGGCTCGCCGAGGACCTCGGCGGGCACTTCATGGACCAGTTCACCTACGCCGAACGGGCCACCGACTGGCGGGGCAACAACAACATCGCCGAGTCGATCTTCGCCCAGCTGGCGCTGGAACGGCACCCGGTCCCGCACTGGATCGTGGTCGGTGCCGGCACCGGCGGCACCAGCGCCACCATCGGCCGGTACGTCCGCTACCAGCGGCACCGCACCAAGGTCTGCGTCGTCGACCCGGAGAACTCCGCCTTCTACCCGGCGTGGTGCAGCGGCGACTGGTCGACGTCGACCGGCCGGGGGTCGATGATCGAGGGGATCGGTCGGCCGACCGTCGAAGCGTCCTTCCAGCCGTCCGTGGTGGACCGGATGATCCAGGTCCCGGACGCCGCCTCACTGGCCGCCATGCGCATCGCCAGCGAACTGCTGGGTCGGCGGGTCGGTGGATCGACCGGCACCAACCTGTGGGGCGCGTTCGCGCTGATCGACAAGATGCGCGCCGCCGGCGAGCAGGGCTCGGTGGTGACGTTGCTGTGTGACAGCGGCGAACGGTACGCCGCCAGCTACTACTCGTCCGACTGGCTGACCCGGCACGGGATCGATCTGGCCCCGTACCGGGCCGTGGCCGAACAGTTCCTGCGTACCGGCGAATGGCCGACCGACGCGCGATGATCAAGATCAGGCGCGCTGTGCCAGCCCTGGGTAGTGCAGCACGAATCCGTCCGGATCCACCGTCACCTCGGCCGTGAAGCTGTCGCTGCGGTACCGGATTCGGTCGGCGCCGAGCACCGTGTAGGTCTGCTCCATCGGCATCACCTCCAGGCTCGGCACCCGGACCCAGGCCGCGACCAGCCGGTGTTCCTGCCCGACCGGCTGCTCCGACAACCGCAGCCGGCGGACCGGCAGGGTGTTGAACAGCGGTGCGGCGTCCAGATCGACGTCGAGCGCCGCGTCGAGCCGGCCCGGTTCCTCGGTGCCGGGCAGGCCGACCGGGCTGCGCCCGGCCGACCGCAAAGCACGGTCCAGGTCACCCTGTTCGGCGGTGCTCACCCGCCACCGGCCGAGCGCCCGTTCCATCCGTACGGTCCGCAGCCAGCCGGCACCCTCGACGGTGACCGTGAGCCGGACGGCGGCCCACTGCTCGTCGGTGGCGAGCTCGTAGTGGCAGCTGTACGGCAGCGGCGCCGCCGCCACCGCCACCCCGCGCGCGGTCAGCCCGCGCTGATCGTCGAAGAGGACCTGATCGGCACCGCCGGTGTCCGTCCGCGTCCAGACGATCGATTTCGGCAACGTCGGCATGCTCCCGACCGTACCGGCCCGACGAGCCGCCGAGGAGCGGGTCGCCGGCGCCGGTCACACAGGCGGGTCAGTAACTGCGGCTCGGCCGCCGGTCGGTGAAGCGCCGGTCACCGCCGCGCCGCCGATCACCGCCGCGCCGCCGGTCACCGCCGGCCCGCTCGGCACCGCCCCGGCCGGCCCGCTCGGCACCGCCCCGGCCGGAACCGCCCCGGGCACCCCGCTCGACGTCGCCCCGGAAGCGGTCCGCTCCGTCGGTTCGGGAGCGGTCACCCCGCCCCCGGAAGCGGTCGGGGCGGTCCGGCCGGAACCGGTCCCCTCGCGGGCGGGACTGCCGGGGCGGCTCCGGCTCGTTCACGATCGGTACGCCGCTCGGCTCGGTCGCTCCGGTCAGCTCGGACAGCGCGGCGTCGCCGCGGCGTACCCGGGTCTGGGCCGGCTCGACCCCGGCCTTCTCCAGCATGGCCAGGGTGCTGCGCCGCTGCTTCGGCAGCACCAGGGTGGCGACCGCGCCGGACTCGCCGGCCCGCGCGGTCCGCCCCGCCCGGTGCAGGTAGTCCTTGGGGTCCTTCGGCGGGTCGACGTGCACCACCAGCGAGACCCCGTCGACGTGGATGCCCCGGGCGGCCACGTCCGTGGCGACCAGGACGTTCGTCCGCCCTTCCTTGAACTCGGCAAGGGTACGGGTGCGTACCCGCTGGGTCTTGCCGCCGTGCAGGGCACCGGCCCGCACCCCGACCGACGCCAGCTGGTCCACCAGCCGGTCCACGCCCAGCTGGGTACGGGCGAACATCATGGTCCGCCCGGAGCGCGCGGCGATCGAGGCGGCCACGGCGAACTTGTCGCTCGGCGGGATCAGCAGCAGATGGTGGTCCATGGTGGTCACGGCGGCGGTGGCCGGCGCGGTGGAATGGGTGACCGGATCGGTCATGAACCGCTGGACCAACGTGTCGACGTCGTTGTCCAAGGTGGCCGAGAAGAGCAGCCGCTGGGCGTCCGCCGGAGTCTTGGCCAGCAGCTCGGTGACCTCCGGCAGGAAACCCATGTCGGCCATCTGGTCCGCCTCGTCCAGCACGGTGATCTCGATGTCGTCCAGCTGGCAGACGCCGCGCTGGATCAGGTCACCGAGCCGCCCCGGGGTGGCCACGATGATTTCCACGCCGCGACGCAGCGAATCGATCTGCCGGTCGTACGGAACACCGCCGACCGCCGTCTTGAGGAAGACCCCGACCGCCCGGCCCAGCGGGAACAACGCGTCGTTGACCTGCATCGCCAGCTCGCGGGTGGGGACCAGGATCAGGGCCCGGGGTCGCAGTGGGCGGGCCCGGCGGCCGTCGGCGATCCGGGCCAGCAACGGCAGGCCGAACGCGAGGGTCTTGCCGGAGCCGGTCTGGCCCCGGCCGAGCACGTCCCGGCCGGCCAACGCGTCGGGCACGGTGGCGCGCTGGATCTCGAACGGAGTGGTGATGCCCTCCCGGGCGAGTGTCCGGACCAGTTGCCGGGGCAACCCGAGCGCCGCGAAGTCAGGCTCGTCGGCAACCGGCTCGGCGGCGGTGGCCGCGACTACCGGCTCGGCGGTCTGACTGGTCGGCTGCTCCGCCGGCAGGCCGGCGGCTTCGGGCACGGTGTCGAGAACGGAGGGGAACGTGCTGGGATCAGCGAAGGTGGTCAAGAAAACCTCTCAGAGCGGGGCGGATCTTCGCGAATGGCCCGTTCCGGTGTGCACCGTTGAATCGCCCGCAAGATCGCCCATGAGCACGCGGTAGCGCGCCGGGTTGATGATCGAGTGACAAGTGTACGGGTTTGCCGCGCTGCTGCCACCTGACCCGTCCCACCGGTGGGCCGGCTCACCTCCGCCGATCCGGCGTCAACCACCCAGCAGCCCGTCGAAAATGTCGGCGAAGGTGTTACCCACGGCGAGCACCGCGACGACGCCGATGACCACCATCACGGCCAGACCGACCACCATGGCCAGCACCACCTTGGTGGTACCGCGGTCCTCCCGCTCGGGCAGGTCCGCCCAGCCCTGGGCCAGGATGTGGCCGGTCAGCGAGCCGGAGTTCTCCACGGCTGGATCGAACGCCATGCCGCCGGGTCCCTCGGGCATGCCGCCGGGTGCCCCCATCGGCAGACCCATCGTCGGATCGGCCGCCGGCCGGCTGGCCGCTCCGGGTTGGGGAGGTACGCCGGGAGCACCGGCCGGGCCGGGTCCGGGCGCGTCGTTGTCGGGCCGGCGGGCCCCGTACACCCGCCCGGCCGCCGGGGCGGGGGTGCTGCGTGCCCATTGTCCGTAGGCCGGCGAAGGCTCCGGCGGCACGACCGGCTCCGGCGACGCCGGTGGCTCGGGCCAGGGCGTCGGCGGTGACTCGCGCCACGACGACGGTGGCACCGCCGGTGGGATCGTGTAGCCGCCAGCCGCCTGGGTCATCTGGTAAGCGGTCCCGGCCGGCGGCGGGAACGGCGGTGGCGGAGTCGGGCCCGGTGGGTTCGGACCCGGGCTCGGTGGGTACGGGCCCGGTGCCGGACCGGGTGAGGTCGGCCGAGGCGGCAACGGCGGAGCCGGGGCCGGGGCGGGTTCCGGCTCGGGTGAGGTCGGTCCGGACGGTGGTTCCGCAGGGGCGGGCGGCTGTACCGGGTCGGGGGGTAGGGCCGGATCACTGGGCGAGGGCTCGTCGGTACGACGCGCACCGTAGACACGGGTACCGCCGGTCGGCACCCGGAGCGCGCCGACGTCGCTGGCGGAGACCCGTTGCGCTCCGGCCACCGTGGCGCGGGCACTGGCCGCTGCGGCCTCCCCGCCGGCCGCCGGAGGCGCCGACACCGCGGCGGGCGGCTCAGTCGCGGCGGCTGCGGACGCCGACGCGGCATGGTCGGCCGGCGGCCGGTCCGACTTGGCCGGCGGCTGCCAGGGCGAGGCGAACGCCGACCACGGGGACGCTGGCGACGCGGGAGCCGGCGAGGTCGGAGCGGACGGCTCGGCCGCCGACGACGAGGCCGCCGAAGATGAGGAAGACGTACCAGGGACGACCGGGACGTCGGCACTGGAACCGGTGCCGACCGGCGACGCCCACAGCGCACCGGCCGGTGGTGGCGGCGGCGGACTGAACGGAGCCGGCAACTCCTCTGCCGGTGGCGGCGCCGATCCGGACCGGTCGACCTGGTCGGGCACCCGCCGCTGACCACCGTCGACCTGGTCGACCGACGACCAGGGCCGAGCTTCGTCCATCACTGCCTCCCGTGCCAGCTCACCGGAACGCCTCCGGCCGGTGAGGAGTCCGCCGGGTTTACCGTGCCATACCGATGCACCTCGGCACAGCCGGAGTATCGGCGTACCGACCGTGGCCGTCTGTCCGGTCTCGGGCGCAACAGTCCGACCGGAGGACCTACGGTCAGCCTTCCAGCGGGCCTGCGCTCGGGGTGCCGGTCGACGTCGCCGACGCGCTCGGGCCGGCCGACGCGGAACTCGACCCGCTCGGGGTACTGGTCGGCGTCTGGGAGCCGCTCCCCTCCGGGTCCGGAGTCTCGGAGCCGCTAGCGTCCGGGTCCGGGGTCTCGGAGCCACTCTGATCCGGATCCGGCGTCCCGGAGTCGGGGTCGGTCGGCGACGGACTCGGGTCACTCGGCGTCGGCATCGGGCCGGGCGTGGACGGGCTGGTCGACGGTGACGGGGAAGGCGACGGCGAATCCGTCGGGTCCGGCGACGGCGAGTCGGACGGATCCGGAGACGGCGAATCCGTCGGGTCCGGTGTCGGATCGGGCGTCGGGTCCGGCGACGGCGTGGGTGTCGGGGTCGGGGTCGGGGTCGGGGCGACCTCGCGGATCACCCGGGTCGCCGCGTAGAACCGGGACCACCAGACGGTGGAGACCTTGACCACGTCTCCGGTGGTCGGCGCATGCACCATCTTGCCGTTGCCGACGTACATCCCGACGTGGTGCACCGTCGTCCAACTGGACCCGGAGGCGAAGAAGATCAGGTCGCCGGGGAGCAGTGCCGACCGGTCCACCTTGTTGTGCCGGGTCGCGTAGTACTGATCCTTGGCGACCCGGGGCAGGCTGAAGTAGTCGGCGCCGGGTGACCGGTACGCCGCCCACATCAGGCCGGAACAGTCGTAGCGGTGCGGCCCCTCGGCCCCCCACAGGTACGGCTTGCCGAGCTGCTTGAGAGCGAACTCCAGAGCGGCGACGGCACGGGGATGGGCGGCGGCACCGTCGACCCCGTCGATGCCCTGCCCGATCTCCTGCTCGGCGGCCTCCCGCTGGCGTTCGATCGCCACCAGCTGCTCGGTGTTCTGCTCCTTCAACGCGAGCAGCGCGGTCTCCCGCTGCTTGAAAGTGCCCTCGGTGCTGCCGAACTCGCTGCGTAGCGCGTCGACCAGGGCCAGCGCCGCCGCGTAGGTCTGGTACGCCTCCTGCTCGGCGGCTGCGGCGAGCGAGACGTCCCGGTTGGCGCCGTCGGTGCCGATACCGGGCTGCTGGCCCCGCTGCAGTCGGGACAGGGCCCCGAGTCCGTGCAGGTCACCGCGGTACTCGCCGGGTGGCATCGCGGCGGCGTCCTTCAGCGCGTACGACGCCGCGCTGTCCGCGTCCCGCTGCGCCTCGATCAGCGCGGTCCGCGCCTCGCGCAGCGACTGCTCGGCGTCGGCCAGCGCGGTTTCCGCCGCGGCCTGCTCCTGTTCGAGCTCGAGCAGCTGCTGACCGAGCAGCGCGACCTCGGTCTCACCGGCGTAGATCTGCGCGGCGAGCGGGCCCTCCACGGGGGTGGGGGTGATGGCCGGCGCTTCGGTCGTCGGTCCGGTGCCGGGTAGCTGCAGGCCGCCGGCGGGCACCGGCCGGCTGCCGGTGTCCGGCACGGTCACCGGCTGGGCGTACACCGGGGAGGCGAGGGCGACCGCGGTGACGGCACCGAGCAGGCCGGCCCACAGGGCCGGGCTCAGCCGGACCGGAACGGCACCGACCATCACGAACCGGCGCTGCCGCCGTGCTCGATCGCGCCGCTGGCCCACTGCCGCGCCCCTGCTTCTTCGTGCCATGCCCGCTCGCTCCCCGTACGGCGCATTTGTCCCGGTGCTGATGCGCGGAACCGAGTCGCGTCGCCTGGTGTCGCCTGTCCCACATCGGTCTTACCGCACGGGGCTGCTGATGTCGATGTTTCCTGAGGTAACGAGAAGCTGAGAGGTTGGCGACCCGGGCATGACGCAGGTCGCTGTGCCGCCGGGCGACGAGCCGACCGACGGCCCCGGGACGTACGCTCGAACGCGGATCACGGCTGATGGTCGTCGACGGCGGGTCGTCGGCGTGGCCGGCCGGGAAGGGACGTGGCGGACGTGGACGCTGGTCGCAAGCGTGAGCTCGAAGAGAAGGTGTACGCCGGGGAGCGGCTGGACTATACGGACGGGGTGGATCTGTACGCCAGCGACGACCTGGCCTGGCTGGGCCGGCTGGCGCACCACCGGCGGACCGAGCTCAACGGCGACCGGGTGATGTTCAACGTCAACCGGCACCTCAACCTGACCAACGTGTGCAGCGCCTCCTGCGCGTACTGCTCTTTCCAGCGCAAGCCGGGCGAGAAGGACGCGTACACGATGCGCATCGACGATGCGGTCCGTAAGGCCAAGGAGATGGAGGACGAGCAGCTCACCGAGCTGCACATCGTCAACGGCCTGCACCCGACCCTGCCCTGGCGGTACTACCCGAAGGTGCTGCGCGAGCTCAAGGCGGCGCTGCCGAACGTCAAGCTCAAGGCGTTCACCGCGACCGAGGTGCAGTGGTTCGAGAAGATCAGCGGGCTGCCGGCGGACGCAATCCTCGACGAGCTGATGGACGCCGGTCTGGAGTCGCTGACCGGTGGCGGTGCGGAGATCTTCGACTGGGAGGTCCGCCAGCACATCGTCGACCACGCCTGCCACTGGGAGGACTGGTCCCGGATTCACCGGCTGGCCCACAGCAAGGGGCTGCGTACCCCGTCGACGATGCTGTACGGCCACATCGAGGAGCCCCGACACCGGGTGGACCACGTGCTGCGGCTGCGCGAGTTGCAGGACGAAACCGGCGGCTTCACCGTCTTCATCCCGCTGCGCTACCAGCACGACTTCGTCGACTCGGCGGACGGCAAGATCCGTAACCGGATCCAGGAACGCACCACGATGGCGGCACCGGCCGAGTCGTTGAAGACGTTCGCGGTGTCCCGGCTGCTGTTCGACAACGTGCCGCACGTCAAGTGTTTCTGGGTGATGCACGGGCTGTCCGTGGCGCAGCTGTCGCTCAACTTCGGCGTCGACGACCTGGACGGTTCGGTGGTCGAGTACAAGATCACCCACGACGCGGACTCCTACGGCACGCCGAACACCATGCACCGTGAGGACCTGCTGCACCTGATCTGGGACGCCGGCTTCCAGCCGGTCGAGCGGGACACCCGCTACCAGGTGGTACGGGAGTACGACCGGCCGCCGACGCTGGCCGACCGGCGGGCCGAGCCGCAGCAGATCTGGGCCTGAGCGGGCCGGTCCGGCAACGCCCAAAGCAGCCCGGACCGGCCTGATCCGGCCGGCAGGTGTCGACCCGCCCGAGCGTGGGAAAGACGCTGCGGTGAGTCAGCCGCGTGGCATGCTGTCCCGCCTCCGTGGCGTGTGGGGCAGTTTCTGGGCGGTACCGGCGGCGTTCGCGACCGGCGCGGTGCTCGGCGCGATCCTGCTCACCGCCCTGGAGCTGCGGCTACGACTGCCGCTGGACGGCTTCCTGCCGAGCGGGCCGGCCGGCGCCAGGTCGCTGCTGTCGTCGGTGATCACCGCGATGATCTCGTTCACCGCGCTGGTCTTCTCCATCACGGTGGTGGCGGTGCAGCTGGCCTCCAGCCAATACTCGCCCCGGGTGCTGCGGACGTTCCTGCGCGACCGGGTCACCCAGGCCACCCTCGGCACGTTCGTCGCGACGTTCCTATTCGCGATGGTGGTCCTCGCCGCGCTACCGGACCAGGCCGACGCCCGGCTGCCGGCGCTGTCGCTGGCCGTGTCGATGGCCCTGGTGCTGGGCAGCACCGGAATGTTCATCTACTACCTGCACCACATGACCGCTCTGATGCGGGTCTCGCACATGATCGCGGCGATCGGGGTACAGAGCAGACGCAGCATCGGCCGGTGGGCGCCCCGGCCGACCGATCCGACCGGTTCCCCGGACGGCCCGATCGTCGACGTGCTGGTCGCACCGGCCACCGGGGTGGTCGTCGAGGTCGACGTCGGCCTGCTGGCGCGGCTCGCCCGCCGGCACGGCTGCGCCCTCACGGTCGAGCGGATCCCCGGCGAGTTCGTCGTGGCCGGCATGCCGCTGGTCGCCGTACACGCCGTCGGAGACACGCCGCCCGGCCCGGTCGACGCGACGCTGGCCGGGCAGGCCGTCGAGGTGGGCGTCGAACGGGTCCCCGGCCAGGACGTCGGCTTCGGGCTACGGCAGCTCGCCGACATCGCCGAACGGGCGCTCTCGCCCGGCATCAACGACACCACCACCGCCGTCCGTGCTCTGCAGGAGACGCACGACCTGCTGCGCCGGCTGGCCGACCGGCCGGACCGGCCGAGAATCGTCCGGGACGACGACGGGACGGTCCGGGTCCACGTCCGCCGACAGTCGTTCGCCAGCCACCTCGCCACGTCGATCACCGACATCCGGCGGGCAGCCGCGGACCAGCCCAGGATCGTCGAGCTGATCGACAGCATCCTCGCCGATCTGGCCACGGCCGCCCGGCCCGAGCACCGGCCGGACATCCAGCGGTGCCGGGCGGCCTCACCGGCCGCCGACGCCCCGGGACGCCGCTGAGGAGTACCAGCGGCGACCGGCGGTGGCGGTCACCCCGTGCACCAGGGTGCTGGCCGCGATCACCAGCGTCCCGGCCGCCCACAGCCGGGAATCCGTCGCCCCCTCGGCGTAGCTGTACGTCAGGTAGAACAGCGCGGACACGCCGATCGGGCCGAACCAGCCGAGGAACACCGTGTCCCGCCACGACATGCCCAGCGCCGGCCGCAGGGCCAGCACCATCGGCAGCCGGCGCAGCAGCAGCACGGCCACCGGGAACGCCACGACGGGCCAGCCGAGCTCCAGCCACTGCCGCCACGGGACCACCAGACCGAACAGAAAGAACACCGGCAGTACGAGGTACCGGGTGAGTGCGTCGTCGAGTTGCTGCTCGGACGCGCGGGACCGGCGGCCGATCAGCCGGTTGTAGGCCAGGCCGGTGACGAACACGGCGAGGATCGCGTCGGTACGGGCGACCCGGGCGACGCCCAACGCGGCCACGCCGAGAACCACGGCGAAGACCAGCAGCGAGCCCTGGTCGACCTTTTCCCGCGCCTCGGCGGCCCGTACCGCCCAGCCGGCCAGGCAGCCGACCGCCACACCGACCAGGACGGCACCACCGACGCCCCAGGCCGCCTCGGCCACCTGCTGCCCGGCCGGCCGGGCGGCGGCCGCGATCAACGCCAGCGCGACCAGCAGATACGCGAGCCCATCGTTGATCCCGGACTCACCGCTGATCACCTGACGCAGCCTGGCCGGCAGTGCCCGTTCGGCCGGTGTCCCGGACACGACGCTCGACGCCAGCACCGGGTCGGTCGGGGTCAGGCAGACCCCGAGCAGCACCGCCAGGGCGACCGGTAGACCGAGCAGCAGCCAGGCCAGACCGGCGCTGACCACCGCCATCCCGGCCATGCCCAGGGTCAGCAGCACCCCGACCGGGCGGGCCACTGTCAGATACCCGGTGGCGGGGAACCGCAGCGCGACCGCCATCAGGGAGATGGCCAGCAGGATCCGGCTGGCCTCCCGGAGCAGGCCGGTGGTGTCGTGGTGGGTCGGGTCGATCAGCCCGGACACCGGGCCGACCAGGACACCGAGCAGCAGCGCGAGCAGCGGTTCGCTGACCGGCGCGCGGCGGATGGCGCTCGACCAGAAGGCCAGCAGTACGGCGAGCACGCCGACCAGCGCGTAGCTCAGGTGCAGCGGGTGCATCCGGACACCTTCACCGCAGCGGCCGGCGGTTCAAACCTGGCGACGCCGACCCTCGGTGCCCCGTGCCATCGAGGGTCGGCAGTCACCTGGGCCGGTTATCCGGATGGCGGCCCGGCAAACCTGGTCCGAATGCGGCACAAGCCCAGGCGTACCCTCATGGGGTCATGACGGAATCGAAGAGCGACAGTCTCCCGCGCCGGGACGCCGCAGGTCGGGTCGTCGCGTTGCCGGATTTGCTCGGCGTGGTCGGCGCCGGACTGGTGATCGGACTGGTCGTGCTGCTGCTGTTCGACGGCGTGTTCACGCTGATCGGCGACGGCCGACTCGGCCAGTCGAACGGCTGGCTGGCGGTGATCCTGCCGGCGTGGCTGTTCGCCGACGACTTCCGGGCCTGGGCCGGCGGCTCCGCCCGGTTCGTCGCCGCCGCCGTGGCGACCGGCGTCGGGGTCGCCTCCGGGCTGCTCGCGGCCGGGATCGCGGCCGAGCTGCCGGCGACGGCCGGCGGCGGGATCGGGGCGGCGGTCTTCGCCCTGGTGTACGCGGCGGTCTGGTTCCATGGCGTCCGGTGGCTGGACGGCCGGTGAGGAGAGGCATGAGCCCTGCGGTGAAGTACACGCTCGGCCGGATCGGGCTGTTCGTGGTCGTCGTGCTGGCCCTCTGGCCGGTCGACATAAACATTTTTCTGAAGCTCATGATCGCGGTCATTTTCTCGGCCGCGTTGTCCTGGTTCCTGATGCGCGGTTGGCGGGACGAGATGGCGCAGCAGATCGCCGAGTCCGCCGAGCGTCGCCGATCCGAGAAGGAACGGTTGCGGTCCGCGCTGGCCGGCGAGGACCAGACCGACGGTACGGCCGGCAACCCCGGTACGGTCGGCAAGTCCCAGGAGGATTCCTAGCTTTCACCATCCGGCATTGATCGTGCCTAAGTGCGATCGATTCAATGTCGACCGGAAACGCCTCGGCGGATGCGCCTGGGACGGTGGTTGATCATGATGCCCGGATCCTTGCCGTTCCGACGCCTGTTCGACCTGTTCCGACGCCTACTCGACCGGCTCCCGCGACGCACCACGGCAGGCATCATCGCCGGGCTGGCCGCGCTGTCCACGGTCGTCGCGACCATCGGGTTCGGTGCGGCGTCCGCCCGCGACGACGACCTGATCGGCCAGCCGGTCTCCGACGAGCAGCTGGCGGTCATCGTCGCCGCCGCCGAATCGTGCCCGATGCTCAACCCGGCTCGGGTCGCCGGCCAGCTGATGGCCGAGTCCGGGCTGGACGCCGACGCGGACACCACCACCTCCGGCGGGCAGGGCATCGCCGGGCTCGACGCACAGGACTGGCAGGACTGGGCGCCGTGGCCGGCGGGGTGCCCGATCCGGCGCTCACCTACGTCGGCCAGGCCAGCGGCTACGCGGCGTACTACAGCAAGCTGCCGCAGTTCGGCGGGTCCGGCGACGAGCCGGCCGACACGGACCGCCAGCCGAAGGCGGTCCCCACCGAGTGCGTCGAGCTGATCGTCGAGGCCGGATCGGCCTGCCCGGCGGTCACGCCCGCTCGACAAGGAAACCGAGAACCTGCTGGAGTCGGTGCAGCGGCTCACCGACTTCTACGCGATGGACGCCCGGATGACCACCGACCCGTCGCCGTCGGCCACTCCGTCGCCGTCGGCCTCCTCGTCGCCGTCGGCGTCGCCGACCCCGGCCGCCTCCCCAACCGGTTCGCCGAAACCCGGATCAGCCACGACCCCGCCGGGTACGGCCAGCACCCGGCCGGCGGCGCCGCCACCCAGCCCGCGCGCCACGAAGAACCCGCCGAAGCAGACCACCCCGGCGGCACCGCCCGCCCCGGTACGCCCGTCCAACACCTACCAGTTGGTCGGCAAGGAGACCGGGTTGTGTGTCAGCGCCGGTGCCGGCTCCGACGGGACCCGGCTCACCCTGCAGCGCTGCGCCGAAAACAAGTCGCAGTGGTGGCAGTTGCGCAGCGACGGCACGATCCGCGCCAACGGGCTCTGCATGGACGTGGCCTGGGGTGCCAGCGACGATGGCACCGCGGTGCAGGTGGCGTACTGCAGCGGCAACCCGGCGCAGAACTGGCAGAAGTGGCAGGGCCGCAGCGGCACCCTGGTCAACCCGCTGACCGGCAAGTGTCTGGACGTCGACGGTCACGGGGTGGGCTCACCGCTGATGATCTGGTACTGCGTGGGTCACCCGAAGCAGACCTTAAACCAGCGGTGACCGTACGGCCGGCCGGCCCCGACCCGGGGCCGGCCGCTACCGCACGACGGGTGCTGGGTCGGTCCCTACCCGGGCAGTTGTGCTTCGATCGCGGTGACCACCGCGTCGTCGGTCGGCTCGACCCGGGGCCGGAACCGGCCGACCACCCGGCCGTCCGGCGCGATCAGGAACTTCTCGAAGTTCCACTGGATGTCACCGGCCGTGCCGTCGGCGTCAGCGGTTTCGGTCAGCTCGGCGTAGACCGGGTGCCGGCCGGGCCCGTTGACCTCGATCTTGGCGAACATCGGGAACGTCACCCCGTATGTCGCCGAGCAGAACTCCTGGATCTCCTCGGCGCTGCCCGGCTCCTGGCCACCGAACTGGTTGCACGGGAAGCCGACCACCGAGAAGCCCCGGTCGGCGTACCGCTCGTGCAGCTGTTCCAGGCCGGCGTACTGCGGGGTCAGCCCGCACTTCGACGCCACGTTGACCACCAACAGTGCCTTGCCGGCGAAGTCCCTCAACGAGCCGGGCTGCCCGGCCAGGGTGGTGAGCGGAATGTCGTAGATCCCCACGTCTCGATCCTCTCTCGTCCGCCGATCCGGGTCAGCCAGAACGGTGCCGATCGCGGTACGCCAGTAGAGTACTTCCCGCCCGGATCTGCGCTTCGTGACCAGGCCCGCGTCGAGCAGCACCTTCAGATGGTCGCCGACCGTGCCGGTGCCGAGCCCGGCTGCCGTCGCCAGCTGCGAGGTGCTCATCGGGGTCGCCAGTCGAGTCAGGATGGCCGCCCGGTTCGCGCCGATCAACCTGCCCAGCCCGGCTGCCGTCACCGGCGTGGAGTCGGCGAGGATGCCGCTGGCCGGATAGACCATGCCGAATCGGGTGGGCTGGTCCCACAGCACCCAGCCACGGGCGCAGTGCGCGGGAACGAAGACCAACTGCTCGGCTGCGTCGAGCCGCATCGGCGGCGCCGGGTAGTCGTTGACCTGCAGCCGGCCGTCGCCCAGCCAGCGCATCTTCTGATTGAGGTCGGCGAAGACACCAGCCCAGCCCTGACTGCTGAGCCGGGCGGTGCGTCCGACGATGTCGGCCCGTAGCCGGCGCTCCCGGTCCGGCCACTGTGGCTGCACCGTATTCCGCCACACCCAGTCGAGCAGGTCCGCTGCCTGCCCAGCGAGGCCGTCGGCCAGCAGCACGTCGGCGAGCGGCCCTGGTCGGGTCTCGCGTAGATCGGCGCGGATCTGCTCGTCGCCACGTGCGGCGACGGCCGCGAGCTCGTCGGCGAAGGTCGGTGCCGCCGACAGCGGAGCCAGGGTGAGCCAATCCGCGGTGAACCGGGGCCGGAACGACGCTGCCAGCAGGGCACGGAACACCGGCCGGGAGTCCAGCAGATGCTGGAACGCGACCAGGTGCGGTCGTCGCCAGTCGTGCTGCCACGGTCGACGTGGGTAGTGCAGGGACCGGAGCGCGGCGACGGTGTCGGTCAGCGGTGAGACCACGAACCGACTGCGGGCCAGCAGGTCCGCCGGCACCTGCCAGACCGTCATGTTTCGCCTCCAGACGTAACGCTACTGGACCGGCGCTGCCGGACTGCAGCATCAGGCGGGTGAGGACCTACTCGGAATTGTTCGCGGTACGCGAGTTCCGCCACCTGTTCCTGGCCAACTGTGCCGGCATCGCCGCACACACCAGCTCGTCGCTGGCGCTCGGTGCGCTGACCTACGCCACCACCGGGTCCGCTCTGCTCACCGCGCTGAGCATGTTCGGGGCACCGCTCGCCGGCGTACTCGGCAGCGTGACCCTGCTCTCGGCGGCGGACAGCGTGCCGCCGCGTCGGGCGATGACCATCGCGGCGCTGGTCGCCCTGGCCGGCGCCGCCGCGCAGGCCGTGCCAGGACTGCCATTGTGGGCCCGGTTCGCCATCATCGGTCTGGTCACCTACGTCGCGTCGATCACCGCAGGTGCCCGGTGGGCGCTGATCAACGACATCCTGCCCGGCGGGGCGTACGTGCTCGGCCGGTCCACGATGAACGCCAGCGTGGGCATCATGCAGATCGCCGGGTTCGGCGTTGGCGGAGTTCTGCTGGTCTGGCTCAGTCCGTACCAGGTGTTCCTGGTCGCTGCTGGACTGCGCGCGGTCGCGGCGGCGATGGTCTGGTTCGGTCTGACGGAACGGCCGACCCGGACCACCGAGCGGACCTCGACCGCCCGGACCTGGCGGGTCAACCGAGAGCTGTGGGCCGATCCGGGACGGCGATCGCTGCTACTCAACCTGTGGCTGCCCAACGGGCTGGTGGTCGGCTGCGAGGCCCTGTTCGTGCCGTACGCCGGGGACCGGGCCGGTTTCCTCTTCGCCGCTGGTGCGCTCGGGATGCTCGCCGGTGACGTACTGGTGGGTCGATTCCTTCCGCCGGAAGCTCGGCAGCGGGCCGTCCTGCCGCTGCGGCTGCTGCTTCCGGTGCCATATCTTGTCTTCCTGTTGCGGCCGGAGTTGCCGGTGGCGATGTTGCTCGCTCTGATCGCCTCGGTCGGCTTCGCTGCCTCACTGCCGCTGCAGGAACGGCTGATCGCCCACTCTCCGACCTACGCGCGCGGCCAGGTGCTCGGTCTGCAGCAAAACGGCATGCTGGCAGGACAGGCGGTCTGCGCGATCGTCGCCGGGACCGTCGCGGATCACCTTCCCGTGCACCAGTCGGTCGCGGTGCTTGCCGGACTGTCGCTCGTCGCCACCGGGCTGCTGGCCCCAGGGCTGCGGCGAACCCGCCCGGTTCCGGCGCGGCGGGCTGCCGGAACCGAGGCGGGCGCGCTTATCGGGACGCTGACCGAGGAAGGGCCGGTCAGCCGCGCCGCCACTTCTGGTTGGCGCCGCCGTGGCACTCGTAGATGATCAGGCGGGCACCGTCGGCGGTGTTCCAGTCGACCACGTCGACGCACTTGTTGGCCTGCGGGTTTACCAGGTCACCGGCGCCGGAGAGCACCCACTGCTGGGCCGGGTTGCCGCTGCAGTTCGCGAGCTGCACCACGGCGCCGTTGGCGGTCGAGCCCCAGGCGACGTCCATGCAGAGGCCCAGCGCCCGGATGGTGCCGTCGCCGGGGAACGTCCAGTTCTGCGCGTTGGTGCCGTTGCACCGGTACAGCTGCAGGTACTGGCCGTCGACTCCGTTGGAGTTCGGCACGTCGATGCACTTGTCGGCGAGCCCGATGATCCGGCTGGTCGAGCCGCCGCCGGTGGTGGTCAACGACAGCCCGTAGCGGGAAAGGATCTCGTTGACCGGCTGGTAGACGGTGGTGCCGCCGGAGCTGCAGGTGCCACCGGCACCGGAGGTGACGCCCTGCGCCTGGGTGCCGGCGAGGAACGGGCCGCCGGAGTCACCGGGCTGCGCGCAGGCGCTGCTGGAGACCAGTCCGTACACGAGCTGGCCCGAGTAGTTGACGGTGACGTTCTTGGCGGTGATGGTGCCGCACCGCCAGCCGGTGGTCCGGCCGGACCGGCAGACAGCGGCCCCGACGGCTGCCTCCTGGGAGCCGGTGACGTTGACCGTGCCGCCGCCGTAGTTGTTCACCCAGGGCCGGGGCACCCAGTTGGCGTTGGTCTGCACCCAGGCCAGGTCGTCGCCGGGGAACGACGAGCCCCGGAAGGTGCCCTGCGCGACCCCGCTGCCGGCGGTGGAGGCCCCGACGCCGCCGCAGTGGCCGGCGGTGACGAATCCACCGGCGACGGCGAAGCCGACCGAGCAGAGCACGCTGTTGTTGATCACGTACTGGTCGCCGCCCCGGATGTCGTACACGGGGCGGTAGGCGTCGTCGCTGCGTACCACCGATGTGGCGGCGGTGGGCAGCCCGGCGGCGCGGGCGAAGCCGGCGGCCGCAGCGGCGTCGGCGGCCTCGATCGTCACCGTGTTGGTGACCGGGTCGACGTACCAGGAGTGCACGGCGGTGTCGGCGCTGGCGGCCCGTCGGTCGAGTCCGGCGGCGAGCCGGTCCAGCTCGGCGAGGCTGCGGGTGACGGTCCGGGGCTCGGCACCGGCTGCGCGGACCCGGGCGGCCTGCGCCGGGTCGGTCACCCCGACGACGACGGTACGGCCGTCGGCGGCGACCCAGGTGCCGGCGTACGCGTCGGCCAGTTCGGTGCGCAGGCGGTGTTCGATCGGTACGGCGGCGGCCTCGACGGCGAGCCGGGTGGCCAGCTGGTCCGGGGTGAGGTCGAGATCCCGGCGCAGCGCGGCGAGCTGGCCGGCGGGCAGCGCGGCCATATCGGCGGTTGCGGCGGAGTCGGCCGGATCGGCGATCTCGGTGGCGGTGGCCGGCGCGCTCGTGGCGGGGCCGGGGGTCGGCGCGCTCGTGGCGGGGCCGGAGGTGCCGGCGGTCGGCGCGGCGGCGGCCGGTGGCGGTACGGCGAGCAGGCTGGCGCTCAGGGTCAGGCCCAGCAGCGCACCCAGCTTGCGGTTCATCTGCATACCTCCGGGAGGTCGATGTGAGCAAGTCGTGAGAGCGCTTTCAGATAGGAAAGTTTACTAATTGACAAACTTCTGTCAATGTCCACAGAGGTCGACCCGATCAACCGCTGCCGGATGCCGGATGCCGCCGACGGACGGGTTCGACCGGGTTCGGGCTGGGTTCGCCCGGTGCGCCGCGGACCGGTTCTCCTGACCGCCGCAGGCGGCTGCGCCGTGCCGCGCTGGCCCGACTCCGGTCATGGCGCGGTCAGCCACGCGGTCGTCGACGTGCTCGGGAACGTGTTGGCCAACCGGGTCAGCTCGGCGGTCCGCCAGCCTGCCGCCGGCGCCGCGTCATTGACAGCTCGTCGACGGCCAGCATGATCACGCCATGGCGTGCCCACGACAGTTCTGCGAGGACGACACGGGGACGTCCGACAGTGAGGTGTACGGAGCCGACGCACAGATCCCCTCTTCCCCGGCTTCGAGGATCACCGACGCCACCGGCACCGCCGGGCTGACCGGCACCGACGCCACGAGTTGCAGGTGAGACACCTTTCCCGCCGGCTGAAAGGTATCTCACCTTCAACTGATCATGGTGATCCCGGCCGGGCGGGCGTGTGACCCCGGCTTGGTGGGTGTCGGGGGTGGGGGCCGGTCAGGGTGAGCCGTGCAGGACGACCCGGTAGCCGAGTTGCTGGCCGTATGTCATCAACGGGCGCAGGGTCGGGACGAGTTCGGTGGCCTGTGTGGTCCAGTGGTGTCCCCGGTTGCCGTCGAGTCGGCGGTGGCGGACCGGTGTCGTCTGCCGTTGTCGCCGCAACTCGCGTCGCAGGTGGTGCAGCCGCTGATAGGCCGTCGACCGGCCGGAGCGCCAGTCGAGCCAGCGCAGCCACCAGTCACGTAGTACCTCGGTGATCATTTCTCTCCCTTGATCAATTGGTCGATGGTCAGGTTTCTGTGTGTCGGGGAAGTCGGTAGAGTCCGTGGCGCTGGACGAAGATCTCCCGCCGGTCGGCGGCGTTGCCGTGACGGTCAATGACGTATCCGGTCAGCCAGATTCACCCGTCGTAGGTCCACTTGCGCTCGACGGCGATGACCCGGAGTCGGATGGCGCGGCCGTCGGCGAACTGGACGCTGGCTTCCCGGCCGATGATCAGCACGTCGCCGGGTTTCGGCTCCGGCGTGGCGAGTAGCCGGCTACTCACCAGGCCGATCCGCCATCGGGTACGTCGTACGCCCGCAGTCCGGGCACCACCTGGACTTGACCTTGACTGGAGTCCGCCGCGACGACGATCCAGAACTTCGAGACGCTCGTGGTGCCCGGCCTGCTGCAGACCGTCGACTACACCCGTGCGATCACGGTCGCTGACGCATCGCAGCCCACACCGCAGGCCGTAGAGGAACGGGTAGCGGTCCGCGTGGAGCGACAGAAGCTGCTCACCGAGGAGAAGCTTCGCCTGGTCGCGGTCATCGACGAGGCGGTGCTGCACCGCCGGATCGGCGGACCGGAGATCATGGCTGACCAGCTGACAGCGCTGCTCGAAGCCCAGGACCGGTGGAACGTGATCATTCAGGTCATCCCGTTCGGCGAGGGCGCATACGCCTCGATGCTGTCGAGCTTCCACATCCTCAGCTTCGACGAAGGGCCAGGGGTGGTCTACATCGAAGGGCTGACCGGAGACCTCTACGCTGAAGGTGAGGATGTGCAGAGGTGCGCCAAGGTCTTCGACGACCTGCGGGCATCTGCCCTGTCACCCGCAGCATCGGCCGAGATGATCAAGGACCTCCGGGATAG
Organism: Micromonospora sp. LOL_021; assembly: GCF_048060215.1. Taxonomy (NCBI): domain Bacteria; kingdom Bacillati; phylum Actinomycetota; class Actinomycetes; order Micromonosporales; family Micromonosporaceae; genus Micromonospora; species Micromonospora sp. LOL_021. Next base: position 33,948 of record NZ_JBHMIN010000027.1, read on the forward strand.
GGAGACACCATGAAGGCACTCGACAACCAGTGGCGCACGAGCAGCCGCAGCGGCCACAACGGTGCCTGCGTGGAGGCGAGGTACGTCGACCAGGCCACCGAGGTGCGTGACAGCAAGGACCAGGCTGGGCCGGTGCTGTCCTTCACCCCGACCCAGTGGACCGGCTTCGTCCAGGACATCAAGACCGGCAGGTTCGAAGCCTGATACCCGTCCGACCGCTGGCCCGGCAAGCGAATGCCAGCGGTGCTGCTCCGTCGATGTCTGCCTGGAGCGTTGGTGAGCGATCCGACCGCTGACAGAGGGTCGAGTTAGATTCACCCGGTGCGTCGCGGACCGGTTCTCCTGACCGCCGCAGCCGGGTGCGCCGTGATCCACGTCGCTGGCGTTTTGACAGCCAGCCCGTCCTGGCGCTACGCCGAGGTGCTGGCGATCGGCCTGCTCGTCGCCTACGCCGTGGTCAGCGGGCTGCCTACGCCACGGTGGGCGGTGCCGGCGGCGCTCGCCGTCCTGATGCTGGACGCCGTCCGGACGATGCCTGCCGACCGGGCCGAGGGCCACGGCTGGCAGGTGCTGCGGCCGGATACCGCCGGCGTCGACCGGCTCGCGGGTGTCGAGGCGGGCCTCGCCCTCTGCTGGGCGTCGCTGACCGCGGTGGCGATACTGCTCGCGGTGTGGCACCGCCACCCCCGGCGGCGCCGGACAACGGTCGCCACAGCACTGGCAGCCGCAGTGATCATCGGGTACACGGTGATCCGGATCTCCGCCATCTGGCTGACCTTGGCGGCGGACCACCGTGACCATCCGACCGGGGCTGACCTGGCCGGCTCGGTGATCGCCGTGAGCCTGGCGGTGCTGCCGCCGTTGGGGCTCGGGTTGGCCGCGCTGGCGCTCGCCACGGCGCTGGCCGGGCACCGCCGGTGGCTCGCCTCGGCCGGTGCGGCGTTGCTCGCCGTCACCGCGCTGCCCCATGTGGACGCGGCCATCCGAGCTGTGCCGCTGCCGCTGTACGTGGGCGACCAGCTGGCCTGGTCCGCCGCCTACGCCATCGGGTCGACGCCGTCGACGCCGTACCCGGTCACGGCGCTCATCACCCTGCTGGAACTGGTCGCGTACCTGCTGCTCGTCACGGGCTTGACCAATCTCCACCCGCCGACACCCACTGCCCGGACCGAGGCAGGCCAGTCGCGGCTGTGAGCCCTCGGGGTCGCTGCCGCACTCGCTGACCAACTGCCGGACGACGGCGCCTATCCTCAGTAAACGATAACCGTTATCATCACCATGCCGGTTGCCGAGCGAGGAGGCGTCGATGGCGCATGTGTTGCTGGTGGAGAGCTGGGTCGGTGCGATGGCCCACCTGCTGCCCAGGGCCGTGCTGGAGGCCGGGCACCGGTTCTCCTTCCTGACCCGCGACCTGCACCACTACCTGCGCGGCGCACCGGCCGGAGGTGCGCACCCGCTGCTCGCCGCGCACAACGTGCTGACCGCCGAGACCAACGACCTGCCCGGACTGCTGGAGCACGCGGAACAGCTGCACCGGGCGCTGCGCTTCGACGGCGTACTCACCTCCTGCGACTACTACCTCGACACCGCCGCCCAGCTGGCCGCCCACCTGGGACTGCCCGGCGCGGACCCAGCGGCGGTGCGCCGGGCGTACCGCAAGGACCTCGCCCGGGCGGCGATGGACGCCGCCGACGTGCCGCAACCCCGGTACGCGCTCGCGCAGAGCTGGTCCGACGTCGCGCAGGCCGCCCGGGAGCTGGGCTTCCCGCTGGTGGTCAAACCGGTCGACCTCTGCGCCGGCATGTACGTGCGCGAAGTCGCCGACGAGGCCGGGCTACGGGCGGCGTTCGACGCCCTCACCGGGTTCCCGGTCAACGCCAGACGCCAGCCCCGGGTGCCGACGGTGCTGCTGGAGGAGCTGCTGTCCGGCCCGGAGGTGAGCGTGGAGACGGTCACCGTGGACGGACACACGACGGTCGTCGGGGTGACCGACAAGAGCCTCGGCGGTGCCTCGGGGTTCGTCGAGACCGGACACATGTTCCCGGCGTCGCTCGACCCGGCGACCACCAGCCGGGCCGGTGAGGTGGCGGTGGCCGCGCTGGCGGCGGTCGGGCTGGACCGCGGGGTCGCCCACACCGAGCTGCGGTTGACCCCGGCCGGGCCCCGGGTGGTCGAGGTCAACCCCCGGCCGGCCGGCAACCAGATCACCGAGCTGGTGCGCCGGGTCACCGGCATCGACCTGCCCATGGTGTACGCGCAACTGGCGCTCGGCGGGACCGCCGACCTCACACCCGCCGACACCGGCGTACGCAGCGCGGCGATCGCATTCGTGCTGCCGCCGCGCCCCGGTGTCGTCGCCCGGATCGACGGAACCGGGGCCTGGGAAACCGACCCACGGGTCGTCGACTGGTCGGTGAAACCCGCCGGCCACCGGGCCGGTGACAGCGGCAGCAACAACGACTACCTGGGCCACGTCATGGTGGTCGACACGGCCGGGGCCGGCGCGCGGACCGTCGCCGACGGCCTGGCCGCGCAGGTACGGGTCGGGTACGTCGACGACGGCGGCGGCACCGACCGGCACCGGTCCGCCGCCGCGCCGGCCGGAGCGGCGGTATGACGGCGTCCACCGACAGCACCACGGCGGCGTCCGTGTCGCCGGACCAGCCGGCGTCGTCCGTGTCGCCGGCCCGGCCGGCGTACCGGTCCCTCGCCGCGCTGATCGACGCGGTACGGGCCGGACGGCACGGCGTGGACCCGACCCGCTGCCAGGTCAGTGTGGGGTTCGTGACCAGGCAGGGCGCGCGGCACGCGAATCGGCTGCGCAGCTACCGCAATCAGGTGCTGAGTCTGCGGGTCGACACGGCGGTAGGCTCCTGCGCGGTCGAACCCGGCGAGCTGCCCGACGAGGTCGTCTACGACTGTGTCGGCGCCACGGTCGCCGACCTGCTCGCCCATCCGTTGCTGCCGGTGCGGGTGGCCGCGCTCGACGCGTACCTGATGGCGCAGCACCCGCACGCCGAGGCGGCCGACACGGTGGTCACCGTGCCCGCCGGCAGCTCGCTGGCCAAGTCGCAGACCCGGGCCGCCGCCGTGGTCGACCTGCTGCCGCCGACCAGCGGCCCGGTCCTGGTCGTCGGGGTGGTGAACTCGCTGCTGGCCCGGCTCCGGGCCGACGGCCGACGGTATCTGCCGTGCGACCTGGCCGGCGGCCACACCGAATGGGACGAGCCGTGCCTGCCCGACGCGGCGGCGCTGCTGGACCGCTGCGACGCGATCCTCGCCTCGGGAATGACGCTCGGCAACGGCACCTTCGAGCCGCTGCTGACCCACGCCGCCGCCGAGGGCAAGCCGTTCGTGGCGTTCGCGCAGACCGGCAGCGCGGTGCTGCCGTGGTTCCGCGGAGCCGGGCTGACGGCGGTGTCGGCCGAGCCGTACCCGTTCTTCTGGCTCGACGGCGGCCCGACGGCCCTCTACCGGTACGGGGTGTCCGGGTGAGCGCGCCGCAGCTGCTGAACCTGGTGGGGCACACCCCGCTGATCTACGTCGACGCGCCGCTGCCGCACCCGCACGGCGGCTTCTGGGCCAAGGTCGAGTCCGTCGCGCCGGGCGGGATGAAGGCCCGCGCGGCGGTGGCGATGCTGGCCGGCGCGCGGCGGCGCGGCGAACTCCGCGACGGCGCACCGGTGGTGGAGTCGACCAGCGGCACCCTCGGCATCGGGCTGGTGTTCGCCGGGCAGGCCCTCGGCCACCCGGTGGTGCTGGTCGTCGACCGGGAGCTGGAGCCGTCGATGCGGGCGCTGCTACGCGCGTACGGAGCCCGGCTGGAGGTGGTCGAGCGGCCCCACCCGACAGGTGGCTGGCAGCAGGCCCGCCGGGAACGGCTGACGCAGGTGCTGGCGACGCTGCCCGGCGCGTACTGGCCGGACCAGTACCACAACCCCGACAACGTCGCCGGGTACGCGAGCCTCGGTGACGAGATCGCCGCCCAGGTCGACGCCGTCGACGTGCTGGTGTGCAGCGTCGGCACCGGCGGGCACAGCGCCGGGCTGGCCCGGACGCTGCGCCGGCACTGGCAGCAGCTGCGGCTGATCGGCGTGGACACCATCGGTTCAACGATCTTCGGCCAGCCGGCCCGGCGGCGGGTGATGCGCGGGCTGGGCAGCAGCATCTATCCGGACAACGTGGACTATCCGGCGTTCGACGAGGTGCACTGGCTCGGCCCGGCGGAGGCGGTGGACACCTGCCGCCGGCTGGCCCGGACGGCGTTCGTCACCGGCGGATGGTCCACCGGCGCGGTCGCCAGGGTCGCCGCCTGGGTGGCCCGCACCCAGCCGGACACCCGGGTGCTGGCGGTCTTCCCCGACGGCCCGCACCGCTACCTCGACTCCATCTTCGACGACGGCTGGTGCGGCCGGCACGGGCTGCTCGGCCCCACCCCCGGCCATCCGGTCGAGATACCGCACCCCGGTGCGGTGGAGGTCACCCGGTGGAGCCGCTGCCGGGTGGTCGGCGACCCGCTACGCCACGAGCGGGTGCCGGCATGAAACTGTCCTGGCACCCGTACCGACTGGTGCTGCGCGAACCGCTGCGGATCTCCCGGTCGGTGATGGCGCACCGCGAAGCGGTCCAGCTGACCGTCACCCACGACGGGCTCGCCGGCCACGGCGAGGTCGTCACCAGCGGCTACTACGGACTCGACCGGGCCGCGATCGAACGTACCTGTGCCGGCTGGACCGGCCGGCTCGCCGGCTGTGCGGATCCGGCGGCCCTGCGCGACGAGCTGAGTACGTTCGACGGTTCCGCCGGGGTGCTCGCGGCGCTGGACGCCGCCGTGCACGACCTGCTCGGCCAGGCCCGGGGGCGGCCGGTGCACCGGCTGCTGGCAGCGCCGGTGCCGACGCCGGTCGCCACCGCGTACACGATCGGGCTGGTGCCGGTCGCGGACGCGGCGACGACCGCGCGGCGGCTGGTCGCCGCCGGGTTCGCGGTGCTGAAGGTGAAGGCCGGTGACGACGCCGACGTGGCCCGGGTGGCGGCGGTACGCGCGGAGGCACCGACGGCCCGGCTGCTGCTCGACCCCAACGGCGGCTGGTCCGCCGAGCAGGCGGTACGGCGGCTGGACGCGCTCACCCCGTACCGGATCGACGCCGTCGAGCAGCCGATCCAGCCGGGGCGGCCCGATCTGCTGGCCTGGGTGGCCGCCCGCACCACGGTCCCGGTCGTCGCCGACGAGGACGCCGAGGACCTGGCCGACCTGGACCGGCTCACCGGCGCGGTCGCCGGGGTGAACGTCAAGCTGGCCAAGTGCGGCGGGATCGTCGCCGCCACCCGGATCGTCGAGGCGGCCAGGGAACGCGGCCTGGACATCATGCTCGGCTGCCTGGTCGCCAGCACGCTCGGCGTCGCACCGGCCGTGCACCTGGCCGGCCTCGCCCGCTGGGTCGACCTGGACGGGCACCTGCTGATCGCCGACGACCCGTGGACCGGGATCGGCGGCCACGACGGCGTGCTGCGCCTGGCGGACACCCCCGGCCTCGGCGTGACACCGACGGCGACGACTGGAGACCGGGCGGAGGCGGCGCGGTGAGGGCGACCTGGACGACGCTGACGAGTTTCCCCCCGGCGATCCGGCTCCTGGTGGTCAACCAGCTCGGGGTCAACGTCGGCTTCTACATGCTGCTGCCCTACCTGGCCGGTCACCTGCGCGACGACATCGGCCTGTCGGCCACCCTGGTCGGCCTGGTCCTCGGCGTGCGCAACCTGAGCCAGCAGGGACTGTTCCTGGTCGGCGGATCGGCCGCCGACCGGCTCGGCGCACGTGGCGTGATCATCGCGGGCTGCGGGCTGCGGGCGGTCGGCTTCGCGGTGTTCGCGGTCGGCGGGTCGCTGCCCGCACTGCTGGCCGCCTCGGTGCTGACCGGGCTGGCCGGGGCGCTGTTCAACCCGGCGGTACGCGCCTACCTCGCCCAGGCCGCCCCCGAGCGCCGGGCCGAGGCGTTCGCCCTGTTCAACGTCTTCGCCAGCGCCGGTGCGCTGCTCGGGCCGCTGCTCGGCAGCGCGCTGCTGCTGGTCGACTTCCGGGCCGCCGCGATCGGCGCGACGGTGGTGTTCGCCGCGCTGACCGTGGCGCAACTGCTGGTGCTGCCACCGCACCCGGTGACCCGCAGCGGGCAGAGCGTCGGCCGGGACTGGCGGGAGGCGCTGACCGACGGTCGGTTCCTGGCGTTCACGGTGGCGTTGAGTGCGCTGTTCGCCCTGCAGACCCAGCTGTACCTGGTGCTACCGGTGCAGGCCGAGGCCGCCGCCGGCACCGCGCTGGCGGTGGCGGCCCTCTTCGTGGTGTCCACGGTGGTCACTCTCGTCTGGCAGGTGCGGTTGACCGGCTGGCTGCGTCGGCGGTGCAGCCGTGGGGTGTCCATCGCGGCCGGGTTGGCGGTGGCCGGTCTCGGCTTCCTGCTGCCGCTGCTGCCGGTGACCGGCCCGCCTCCGGTGCGGGCGCTGCCGACGGTGGCCGCCGCGCTGGCGCTGGCGGTCGGGGTGATGATGGCGCAGCCGTTCGTGTTGGAGCTGGTGCCCGGCTTCGCCCGCGACGGGCTGACCGGCACCTACTTCGGCGTGTTCTACCTGGCCTCCGGGGTTGTGGCGGCGCTGGCCACCACCGCCGTCGGCCGGTTCATGCAGACCGGTGGCCAGCCGGACGGGGCGGCGCAGGGCGTACCCGCCGGAGCGTGGCTGCTCTGCGCCGGGCTGGGCCTGGCCTGCGGCGCCGCTGTGTGGGCGCTGCACCGCCGGGGCCTGCTCGCCCCACGTACGGTGCCGGCCACCGCCGGAAAGGCGGCCCGGTGAGCGGGCCGGTGGTCGGGGGCGGGCCGGTGGTGTCGGGCGGCAACCTGCTCACCGACAACCCGCAGCTGTACGAGGCCCAGTTTCCCGACCCGGAGCACCGGGCGGCGAGGTTCGTGGCCGACCTGGTCGACCGGTTCGCGCCCGGACCGCCCGGCCGGCGGCTGCTCGACCTCGGCTGCGGTACCGGCCGCGACGCCGGGTACCTCGCCGACGCCGGCTTCGACGTCACCGGGTTGGACCTGTCCCCCCGGATGCTGGCCTACGCCCGCCGCCACCAGCGGGTCCGGTTCGTCGAGGGTGACCTGCGTACGTTCGACCTCGGTCACCGCTTCGACGTGATCACCTGCCTGGACAGCGCGCTGCTGTACTGCCACGACAACGCCGACCTGACCACCGCGCTGGCCAACTGCCGACGGCAGCTGACCCCCGGCGGGCTGTTCGTCGCCGAGATGCGTAACGGCGCGTACTTTCTCGGCAACACCGACCTGGTCAACGGGCCCAGCATCCGGTCGGTGCGCTGGCAGGGCGTCACCTACACGTCCCGTACCACCTTGTGGATCGACCCCGCTGCGCAGCTGCTGCGCCGCCGTCGGGCGTGGACCTGGCCGGGTGCCGAGCAGGAACTGGTGCAGAGCTCCGCCTGGCGGCTGCTCTTCCCGCAGGAGCTGCGCCATCTGCTGGACCGCGCCGGGTTCGACGTCCTCGCCCTGTTCGACGCCCCCGGCCCGCGTACCGAACCGCCCTGGCATTCCGGCGCCGAGCTGGCGACCGGCCTACGCGGCGACCGCCTGCACCTGGTCGCCCGCCGCCGCGACGACGCGGCCTGATCCCCTCCGAAAATCCCCTCTGGAAGGAAACTGACATGTCGACTGTTGCCCGACTACGCCGCCGAACATTGCTCGGCGGCGGTGCCGCCGTGACCGCCGCGCTCCTCGCCGGCTGCGGTGCCGACACCCCCGCCGGCACCGACACCGCCGTCAACGGCGGCACGCCGAAGCGGGGTGGCCGGCTGCGGGTCGCGTTCGCCGGTGGCGGCGCCACCGAGAACCTCGACCCGCACCTGGCGAACCTGTTCAACGAGGCGTCCCGGGCCAAAGCGATCTTCGACAAGCTCGCCGACTACGGCCCGGACGTGTCGATCCAGCCCCGGCTCGCGCTGAGTTGGGAGCCCAACGCCGACCTCACCCGCTGGCGGGTGCCGTTGCGGGAGGCGACCTTCCACGACGGCCGGCCGGTGCGGGCCGCCGACGTACTGGCCAGCTACGCCCGGATCACCGACCCGGACCGGGCGTTCCGCGCCAAGGCCAGCCTGTCCCTGATCGATCTGCGGGCCAGCCGGGCCGTCGACGACCGTACGGTGGAGTTCGCGCTGACCCGTCCGTTCGCCGAGTTCGGCAACGTGCTCGCCGCATTCGGCGCGTACATCGTGCCCGAGGGCAGCGAGTCGTTCGACCGACCGATTGGCTCCGGGCCGTTCACGTTCAGCAGCTTCACCCCCGGTACGTCGCTGCTGCTGGCCCGGTACCCGGACTACTGGGACGGCGCCGCGCACCTCGACGAGCTGGAGTACGTGATCGCCAACGAGGAGTCGGCGCGGGTCAACGCGCTGCTCGCCGGGCAGGTCGACTACGCGCACGACATCAGCCCCACCACGGCCCGCAGCTACGCCGCCGACGACCGGATCGCCATCACCCGGATGGCCAACAGCGGCCTGCAGGGCTTCACCATGAAGCTGGACCGGCCCCCGTTCGACAACCGTGACCTACGGGAGGCGATGTTCCTGCTCACCGACCGGCAGCAGCTGGTCGAGACGGTCCTGTCCGGATCCGGGCAGGTCGGCAACGACCTGTTCGGCAAGGGCTACCAGTACTACGCCGACGACATCCCGCAGCGCGAACCCGACCTCGACCGGGCCCGGGCGCTCATCGACCGGGCCGGCGCAAGCGGCCTGCGGATCCCGCTGGACACCGCGCCGGTGGCCGCCGGGTTCGTCGAGGCGGCCAGCGTCTTCGCCGACCAGGCCCGCGCGGTCGGGCTGAACGTCGAACCGGTGCAACGCAACAAGGACACGTACTGGCGAGAGGTGCTCGACAACGGAGTCATGGCCTGCTTCCGCTCCGGTGCCATGCCGATCGAGACCCACATCTCGCAGCGACTGCTGAGCACCTCGACGACGAACGCCACCAAGTGGACGCGGCCCGAGTTCGACGACCTCTACGCCACCGCCGTGTCCACCGCCGACGAGGCGGGCCGGCGGCAGGCGTACGGCGAGATGCAGCGGATGCTGCACGCCGAGGGCGGGCTGCTGGTGTGGGGCTTCGCCGACTTCCTCGTCGCCACCGCGCCCCGGGTCGGCGGCGTGTCCGCCGAGGCCCCCGCCAACACCCTCGACTGGGCCCGGTTCGACAAGGTGTGGCTGGCTTGAGCCTGAACCGCTACACGGTTCGGCGGCTACTGCTCGGCGTCGGGCAGGTCGCCGGCATCACCACCATCGTGTTCGTGCTCACCGAGGCGCTGCCCGGCGACGCGGCGGTGGTGATCGCCGGCGACCAGCCCGACCCGGAGCGGATCGCGCTGATCCGCGAACAGCTCGACCTCGACCAGCCACCGTGGCAGCGGTACCTCGACTGGCTCACCGGGCTGCTGCACGGAGACTTCGGCGAATCCCTGATTTCCCAACAGCCGGTCCTGGACATGATCGTCGGCAGCGCCGCAGCGACCGTACTGCTGGCCGCCGCGACGCTGCTCGTCCTCGTCCCGCTCGCGATCGGCCTCGGCATGCTCGCCGCCCGGCGCGAAGGCGGCCGGCTCGATCGCGCCATCAGCGCCGTCGCGGTCGGTCTCTATGCGGTACCGGAGTTCGCCCTGGCCATCCTGCTGGTCGCGGTCTTCGGCGTACGGCTGGGCTGGTTTCCGCCGACCGCCGTCGGCACCGGCCCCAACCTGCTCGCCCAGCCGGCAGTGCTGGTCCTGCCGCTGCTGGTGCTGCTGGCCCGACCGATCTGCTCACTCAGCCGGCTGACCCGCGCCGGCATGGTCGACGCGCTGCGCTCCGAGTACGTCGCCCACGCCCGCCGCCTCGGCCTCGGTGCCCGTCGCCGGTGGCTGGCCCACGCACTGCCCACCGCCGCCGCGCCGGTCGTGCAGCAGCTCGCCCGGACCACCGACTGGTTGCTCGGCGGCGTCATCGTCGTCGAGGCGGTCTTCGTCATCCCCGGTCTGGGCACCGCCCTGGTCGACGCGGTCGCTGCCCGGGACGTCCCCACCGTCCAAGGGCTGTGCGTGATCGTGGCGGTCACCACCGTGGTCGTCAACCTGGCAGCCGACCTGGTCGCGTTCCGGCTCGCCCCGCGTACGGCAGGTGCCCGATGACCGGCCAAGCTCCGATGATCAGCCGGGTTCGGCGGACCGGCCGGGTGCCGCGCCTGGTCACCGGGGTCGTCCTGCTCGCCGTACCGCTGCTGCTCGCTCTCGCCGGTCCGGCCCTGGTCGATCTGGCCCTGGTCGGCAACGGCGCGGACCGGACCCGGCCGTTCGACCAGGCAGGGCTGCTCGGCACCGACTTCGTCGGCCGGGACGTCACCGGGCAGCTCCTGCTCGGCGGCCGGTCCGTCGTCGCGGTCGCCGCCGCCGCGACCGCCCTGGCCTACCTGATCGGCGTACCCGTCGGTCTGTTCGCCGCGCTCACCCGCCGGCGCTGGCTCGACGAGGTGCTGATGCGCCCGCTGGACCTGCTCCTCGCCGTCCCGTCGCTGCTGCTGCTCATCCTGCTCGCCGCCACCGCACCCCAGGGGCCGGTGACGCTGGTGGTAATCGTCGCCGTCATCGCCCTGCCGGAGATCGCCCGGATCACCCGCGCCGCGGCCCTGCCGCTGGCCCACGGACCCGCGATGGAAGCGATGCGGCTCTACCGGGAGACGTGGTGGCGGCGGGCGGTCGGGTACGTCGCCCGGGGTATCCGCCGGGTCCTGCTGGCCGACGCCGGGATCCGGTTCATCGGCGCCGTCTACCTCGTCGCCACCGCCAGTTTCCTGGGCATCGGCGTCGCCCCGGACGCCGCCGACTGGGCCGTCATGGTCGACCGCAACCGCGCCGGGATCTTCCTGCAGCCGTGGGCGGTGGTGGTGCCCGCCGCGCTGCTCGTCGCGCTCGCCGTCGGGGTCAACCTGGTCACCGATCAGCTGCTGGCCACCCGGCCGGAGGTCACGAAGTGATCCGGGTCGACGGGCTGTGCGCCGACACCGGTGGACAGCGGCTGCTGCGCGACGTGTCGTTCACCGTGGCGGCCGGCGACGTCCTCGCCGTCGTCGGCCCGTCCGGCAGCGGCAAGACCACGCTCGGGCGGGCGCTGCTCGGCGAAGCCGGACCCGGCGTCCGGCTCACCGGCGATGTCGAGATCCATGGTCGCCCCGTCAGCCCAGAGACACCGCCGGCCGGCGGCACCGTCGGCTACATTCCGCAGCAGCCGGCGGCGGCGCTGACCCCGGTACGCCGGATCGGTCCGGTGCTGCGCGAGATCGCCCGCCGGCACACCCCGGCGTCGTCGCGCCGGACGCGGCGCGCCGCCACCCGGCAGGCGGTCCGGGCGGTACTGGCCCGGGTCGGCCTGCCGGACGACCGCGACCTGCTGCGGCGCTACCCGCACCAGCTCTCCGGCGGCCAGCAGCAGCGGCTGGTCATCGCGCACGCCCTGCTGGCCGGTGCCCGCGTCCTGGTCGCCGACGAACCGACCACCGGGCAGGACAGCCTCAACCGCCGCGACGTCGCCGCCGAACTACGCCGTCTCGCCGGCTCCGGCGTCGCGGTCGTCCTGCTCACCCACGACCTGCACCTGGTACGGGCGGTCGCCGATGGCGTCCTCATGCTCGACCGGGGCACCGTCGTCGCCTCCGGTCCACCGGACGCGGTCCTTCCTGACACCCCAGCTCGGCCAGCGCGGACCCCCGCCGCTGACCCGCCGGGCGGTGTCAACCAGCTGCTGCGGGTCGCCGGGCTCACCGCCGCGCACCACGGCAGCACCGTCCTGCACGACATCGACATGGTCATCGGCCCCGGACAGCGCCTCGCCCTGGTCGGCCGCTCCGGCAGCGGCAAGACCACCGTCGCCCGCTGCCTGGCCGGCCTGCACCCACCGAGCGGCGGCAGTATCGAACTCGACGGCCGCCGACTCGCCGGCTCGATCGACCGCCGGCAGCGGGGCGACCTCACCACCGTGCAGTACGTCTTCCAGGATCCGCGGGCCAGTTTCCAGCCGTCCGCCGCCCTGCTCGACCAGGTCGCCCGCCCCGCCGTACGGCTGCACCGCCAACCTACCGCCGACGCGCTGCGGACCGCCCACGACCTGCTGCGTCAGGTCGGGATCGACGATGCTCTCGCCGCCCGCCGCCCCGACCGGCTCTCCGGCGGTGAACTGCAACGCGCCGCTCTGGCCCGCGCCCTGGTGGCCCGACCCCGGCTGCTGGTCTGCGACGAGATCACGTCCGGTCTCGACCGCGTCAACCAGGACCGGATCCTCGACCTGCTCGACGAAGTGTGCCGCACCCACCGGCTCGCGCTGCTGGTCATCACGCACGACCCGGACGTGGTCGACCGGCTCGCCGACCACGTCACCGTGCTCGACCACGGCCGGGTCGTGGAACACGGTCCCGCCGCCACCGTGCTGCGCGCCGGCCGGCAGCCGCTGACCCGCGCCCTGCTCGACCCTGACCTGCCGCGACCGCGCGACCCCGACCTGCCGCGACATCTGCCGCGACCCGCAACCACGTCCAGCACCGGAGAGATGAGCACCACGTGAACGACCAGAACATCGGTCCGTACGACATCCGTACCGCCACGCCGCAGCACCTCGACGGTGCCCGCAGCGTCATGCTCGACACCTTCTACCAGGTGTTCGGCTACGGCTATCAGCCGCGGTGGCACGCCGACGTCATCGACCTCGCCGGCACCTACCTACGGCCTGAGCGGCATGCGCTGTTCGTCGCGGTCAAGGGCGACGAGGTGGTCGCCACCACCGCCGTCCGCGCCGCCGCGCCGAACAGCCCGCCGCATCCCCGCTGGCTGGTCGACCGCTACCCGGCGGCGAGCACCGCCCAGCTGTTCCGGGTCTACGTACGCCCGGAACACCGCCGCAACGGGCTGGCCCGCGCACTGGTCCGACGGGCCGTCGCGTTCGCCGCCGGGCACCCCGGCTACCGGGCGGTCTACCTGCACACCGACACCGGGGTCCCCGGGGCGGAGGCGTTCTGGCGGAGCGTGGCCGAGGTGGTGCACGACCCCCGCGACGGCAGCCCGCACGCCTCCCGGGTGGTGCACTTCGAGATACCGATCCCCGTCAAAACCCGGCGCGTCCCGGTAGCAGCGGGTTCGGCAGGTCGGAGCCGATGGCCGCGGTCACCGTGCTAGGAGAGAGCCCGTCTGCAAATGTCACCGTGCTCGGGGCTGCGGCCCGGCCAGGAAGTCCGGGTAGGTGAGCACCTTGGTGTAGTTGGCGAACCCGGCGAGGACCGAAATCTCCTGGACGATCACGTTGTCCCGGAACGAGTAGCCGACCACCATGACGATTGGGACCACCATCAGGACCACGATCAGCAGCACCGTCGGGGACAGAAACCCGTACGGGACCAGGCGCCGGGCCAGCGTGGATCGGGGCCGCCCAGGGGCGGCCGGTGCGGCGCGGGTCGAGGCCGGGGTGCCGTCAGGGTCATGACTTCTCCTTGGTCGGGTGCCGCGCCGGGTGTTCCGGCGCGGCACCTGGGCGGGACTACTCGATGACCGAGGACCGGTTCTCCTGTGTTGCGGGCGAGTGCGTCGGGCAGGGTCTTCGAGGCGGCGCCGTCGACCAGCGGCTCAGCCTGCAGGAGAAGGAGAAGATCGCGGCACTGGCCGCGGCGTTGGTTGAGGACAGCTCGACCATCATGATCAACAGCGGGACGACGACCCTGGCGGTCGCCCGCAACCTGGGCGAGCACCGCGACCTCACCGTGGCGACGAACAATCTGCTGGTGCCCGGGGCGCTGCCACCCACCGTCATCGGCGACATCGGCGTCGGCGCGGTAGATGCGGAGGCCGGTTGCACGACCAGCAACCTCGCCGAAGCCGCGATGATGCAGGAGATGATCTCGCGCGCCGGCCGGGTGGCCATCCTCGCCGACTCCTCGAAGTTCGGCCGCCGACTCTTCGCCCAGGTCTCCGAGCTAAGCAGCGCGGACTACCTGATCACCGACACCCTGCCGCCCGCCGAGCTGCGGGAGGCTCTCGCCGCGAACGAGGTGAAGGTCATCACCCCACCCGCCTCATCACGACAGCGAGGAGCCCGCAACGCGGTCTGCCGGGCACAATCTCCGCTCACCAACGGCTGCCCTGCTGGAGCCCGCCGGGCCGTCGGACCGTCGCCCCACTTGCGTCGCCACCCCTTTCGTACGAAAGAATCCCTTCATGACCGAGGACTGGGAGCTCCCTTCAGGCTCCAGCCTGGACAGCGCGGTACCGCACTCGGCGCGGATCTGGAACTACTGGCTCGGCGGCAAGGACAACTTCGCGGTCGACCGGGCTGCCGGCGATGAGGTGATCGCCCACATTCCGGACATCCCCATCGGCGCCAAGTCCGAGCGCGCGTTCCTCAAACGGGTGGTCAGGTTCCTTGTCCAGGACGCCGGCATCCGGCAGTTCCTCGACGTCGGCACCGGACTCCCCTCGGCGGACAACACCCACGAGGTCTCGCAGTCCCTCGACCCGCACTGCCGGGTGGTCTACATCGACAACGACCCGCTGGTCATGGCGCATGCGCGGGCGCTGCTGACCAGCGCCCCGGAAGGCAGCTGCGACTACATCGAAGCCGATCTACGGGAGCCGGAAGCGATCCTCGCGTCCGCGCGGCGGACGCTCGACTTCTCGCAGCCGGTCGGGCTCATGCTCCTCGGCGTCGTCAACCACCTCATGGACGACGACGTGGCGTACGGATCGGTCGCGCAACTGGTGCAGGCGATGCCCACCGGCAGCTACCTGGTGCTGACCCACTCCACCGCGGAGATCCACGGCGAGCCGATGCTGCGCGTGATGCGGGAAACCACCGAGCGCGGCGGCACACCGATCCGCGCCAGGACCAAGATCGAGCTCGAACGCTTCTTCGACGGGATGGATCTGCTGGAGCCTGGCGTTGTCACGTGCTCGCGCTGGCGCCCCGACCCGGAGTCCGACGAGCCGGAGGTCTACCTGTTCGGCGGTGTCGGACGCATCGGTTGAGCCATTACAGGTCATCTTGTCGTCTGCTGGTCAACTGTTCCTCGTGGCATGTCGGCGGTAGCGGCCGGGTGGTAGGCCGTGGCGGCGGGTGAAGGCCCGGTTGAAGGCGAACTCGGAGATGTAGCCCAAATGGTGGGCGATAGTGGCGACCGGCAAGGTGGTGTCGCGTAGCTTGCGGGCGGCCACGTCTAGGCGCCAGCGGGTGAGGTAGGTCAGTGGCGGTTCACCGACATGGCGGGTGAAGCGCCGGGCAAGAGTGGCGCGGAAGACGTTGACAGTCGCGGTGAGGGTGTCCAGGGTCACTATCGTGACCGGGTCGCTCGTGCAGCACGGCCAGAACCTGCGCGGTGAGCGAGTCACGTAGGCCCCGCAGCCACGATGCGTCGATCGTGTCACCCTCGGTGTCGAGCCAGGCCCGCACACGTGGATCAGCAGCAGATCGAGCAGGCGCACCGCAGCGGTACCCGAGCCGGTGGCGGCGCCGCTGCGGGTCTCGTGGGCCAGCAGGTCCAGAACCGAGCGCAGCCACGGTCCGCTCGCCGGCTGGGCGGTGGCCACGTGCAGCACCGGCGGCAGTAGAGCCCCAGCAGGGCATGGACAGCGGCCGCGTAGTGGTAGCCCGCGCACAGGATCCGGGTCCGTGCGCCGGGCCCGTCGAGCACCAGCTCACCGTCGGGACGGATGAGGCCGCGCTTGAGGTCCTCATCGAAGCGGCGCGTCGGCAGGCTCGGGTCGGTGGCCAACTGGTGACGCGCCCCGGCAGGCAGCAGCACGAGGTCACCCGGGGTCAGTTGGCGCGGCGGCGCGGCGTCGATGCTGAACCAGCAGGTGCCTGCCACCACGGCATGGAACGTGGCACCTTGGCGGTCCGGCAGCTCGATGGCCCAGGGAGCCCGCGCGTCGAAGGTCGCCATCAGGCTCGCGTCGACCCGCGCCAGCTCCAGCACGTCGCCAAGAACATCCACCCGCACAGCCTAAATCCGCAACGCACACACGAGCAGACGGGATGAGACTGAGAGACAAGCACATTTACGCCAGCGCTCGCGACCCGCAAACGGTCCGCGTCGATGGGCGGATAACGCCCGTCGTCCTCGACGTCACCGACCGGGCCGCCATCAATCGGCTCGCCGCACTGGCCACCAAAGCTGACCTGCTGATCAACAACGCTGGCACGGCGGCGTTCGCCCCAGCCCTGGACGCTGATCGCGACGGGGTGGCCCGGGAATTCGCCGTCAACTTCACCGGCCTCTACGACATGGTCCGAGCGTTCGCTCCAGTCCTGGCGAGAACAGGGGTGCGCTGGTCAATGTGCTGACACTACTCGCGTACGCGCCGGCACCACCGATGGCAGGTTACTCGGCCTCCAAGGCTGCCGCGCACTCGCTGACCGTCGCCTTGCGACCGGCACTGACCCGAGCCGGGGTCAGCGTCCACGGCGTCTACCCCGGCGGTATCGACACCGACATGCTGACCGGCGCGGACACGCCCAAAGCGGCGCCCCGAGCCGTCGCCGAGGCGATCCTCGACGCATCGCGGCCGGAGACGAGGACATCTACCCGGATCCGACGTCCGCGCAGATGAGCGAACTGTGGAACACCGACCCGCGGGCCTTCACCGCAGCGTTCACCGCCATGGGCTCCTGAACATCGCCACGCGGTGCGGGAAAATCGCGGATTGGTGGCCGGTGGTGGACGGGTTGCCTGAACGGATGGCGGCGTTGCGGTCACCCTTCGCTCAGCGGTTCGACTCGTCCCGCCACGCGATCCAGTCCTTCAGTACGCCGAGGTCGTAGCGCGGCCCGAGCGCGCCGACCGTGAACATCGAGACGCCCAGGGCCCGCAGTTGCTCGCCGAGCGCATCGGGCGTTCCCGCCGGCGTGGGCGCGCCAGCCACCGCAGTCGACACCTCGATCGCGGCGAGGTCGCGGCCCACGTCGGCGCAGTGCCGGCGCAGCACGGCCATCTTGTGCGCGAGGGTCGGCGGGTCGCCGAAGCAGTGCCAGATGTCGGCATGCTCGGCCACCAGCCGCAGGGTCCGGCGTTCACCGGCGCCTCCCACGAGGACCGGGATCGGCCGGGTGGGCGGCGGGTTGAGCCGGGTCCATCGAGCCCGGATCCGGGGCAGATCCCCGCTCAGGCGGTCGAGGCGCCCTCCGGCCGTGCCGAACTCGTAGCCGTACTCCTGATAGTCCCGTTCGCACCAACCGGCACCGATGCCGAGGACGAGCCGGCCCTCGCTGATGTGGTCGACGGTGCGGGCCATGTCGGCGAGCAGGTCGGGGTTGCGGTATCCGGTGCAGCTGACCAGTGTGCCGATCTCCACCCGGGAGGTCGACTCGGCCCAGGCGCCAAGCATCGTCCATGCCTCGAAATGCCGGCCGTCCGGATCGCCGTCGAGCGGGAAGAAGTGGTCCCAGTTGAAGATGATGTCGACGCCGAGCTCCTCGGCCGCCGCGGCGGCGTTGCGGATCTGGCGGTACTCGGCGTGCTCCGGCTGAATCTGCAGGCCGATCCGCACGGGCCTGTACATGTCGTTTCCTCCCATGTTCACGGGCGTCGTGCCAAGGCGGGGGCGATGCTCAACGTCCGGCTCCGGGCCGCCGCACCGCTCGTGCGGACGCGGTGCGGCCCTGGCTGTCGGCCGGCTGTTGCGGGCGGCGGTACTCGGTGAAGTGCTCCTCGCGGAACAGGTCCGGCCACCGCCCTCGGTCGAGGCGCAACTCGCGGCCGCGCTGCAGCATGCGTCGCCAGTACGGCTTGACCGGCGGCCACTTGCTTCCGGCCTGGCAGTACGAGGTGTCGATGAAGTAGCGGTCCTTGGTACGCCCGTCCGGCCGGGGCCGCCGGGCGTGGAAGAGTGCCGAGTGCAGCACGACTGTCGAGCGCGCCGGGAGTTGCTCGAGATTGAGCTCACCGGGTAGCACGGTGGTGCCGAAGTGGGCGCGTGCGGTCTTCGCCACCCGCTCCCGGTGCGAGCCGGGGAGCACCACCAGGCTCGACGTCCCATCGTCGAGGCCGTCGAGGTAGTGCAGGGTGTGGACCATGCGGTGGGCCGGGTCGACCTGCGGCCCGTACTCGTAGTCGTGGTGCCAGGCCTTACCGGGGAGTCCGGGTGCCTGGCGGTCGCTGTGCAGGTGGTGGAAGGCGAACGCCGGTCCCAGCAACCGGATGAGCAGCTTCATCAGCGGGGGGTAGGCGATCAACTCGCCGTGCGTCGGCATCTCAAGCTCCATCAGCGGCGGCGTACCGTGCTTGTCCGGATCGAGGCAGCTGTCGATCGACCGGGCGCGCAGTCCGTCGTCCACCCAGCGATCCACCTCCTGCCGCAGTCGGTTCGCCAGGTCGACCGGCAGGAAGCCGGGAAGGATCAGATACCCCTGGTCGTCGAACTGGTTCAGCTGGGCGTCGGTGATCGCCGGGTTCGTGAACTTTTCCATCTGCAGCGTGGTCACGTCGTCGACTCCGTTCTGTGCGCGGTGTGCGCCGCAGCACCGTCGGGCGTGGTTCGGGCCACCTGGCCGGATCCTCATCCGCAAGGCAGCACCAGGCAAACCATTGAGCAAGTTTGGCAATATTTTTGCCATCTGGCAACCCTCGCTCGTGTTGCCTATCTTTGCCAGATTGGGCAACATGCCGGTATGGGCACCCCACTGATCAGCATCGTGATCCCCTACAAGCAGCGCCTCGACAACGTGCGCATGGTGTTCGCGTCCCTCGCCGAACAGACGCTCGACCGCGCCCGTTTCGAGGTCGTCGTCGGGGCGATCGGGTACGATCACCGCTACCTGCGGCTGTGCCAGGAGTACGCCCGCCGCCTCGACATCGCGACCGTGATGGTGGAGCGGCCCTGGAACACCAGCCACGCCCGCAACATCGCGCTGCGGCAAGCGTCCGGCGACGTGGTCGTACTCCTTGACGCCGATGTCATGCTCCCGCCCCGCTGTCTGGAGTCGATGCATCGCCGGTATTTCGCCGACGGGACTGCCCGGTGCGTAATCGGGCAGCTGATCGGCTACGACAACTTCTCGACGACCGAGGCGGTGGCCGCCGCGCCGTTCAGTCGCCACCGCGCCGTGCTCGCCCGACTGGATGCGACAACCGGGCTGCGGGAGGACCCTCGCTGGCGGTTCGAGCCGGTGACGCTGCCTTGGACGATGGTATGGACCGGTTTCGTCGCCATCTCCGGTGACGTCGTACGCCGGCACGGAGTCTACTTCGACGAGGACTTCTGCGGCTGGGGTGCCGAGGACCAGGAGTGGGGCTACCGAATTGCCGCCACCAACACACCGATCCTGCTCGGCACGGACCTCTGCGGCCTGCATCTGCCGCATGCCCGCGACGCGGAGATCAACTTCGCGGCCTTCGCGACCAACAAGGCTCGTTTCCTGGCGAAATGGCCTCGGCCCGACGTCGAGTTGTTCCGGGCCAGCGACTCCTGGGTGGCCAACCGTGAGATTGGCGCGCTCCGCGCCGAGGTAAGCACCGCGCTCGACGGCGAGGGTCAGTCGCTGGGCGTCGCCCGCGGCACCGCAAACGGCGTCGATGTCCTGGTGGTGGGCCTGGCCCTGGACGAGGCCGGCGAACCGGTGGAGGACGTGCTCGACCCGGGGACTCCGCGACAGGTGACGCCGCTGATCGGCCTCGCCCTGCCCTATGCCGATGGCGACCTGGCTGAATGTCGGGTGTTGCCGCGCGTACTGCGGCTAAGTGAGCGTTTCCGGAACATGGTGCTGGCAGAGGCTGCCCGGGTGGCCCGTCGGGTGGAGACACCGTCGCCATCCGGGAGCTGACGTTGACGACTCAGGCAACTTTTGGCAAAATTTGGCATAAGCTAAGACTTTCGTCCTGAAAGACATCCCAGGAGCTTGAATGTCAAGCAGCAGCCTCGTTGAGGTGGCGGGCCGCCTGCACCGGATTCACCGCGTACACCGTGTACCCGGTGGCGACCAGCGCCCGCACCCACGGACCCCGATCGGTCTCGATACCGATCTTTACCCAGGCGGCGGCGTCGGCGGTGTCGACGTCGTCACCGAGCGCCTGGCCGATCATCGCGTGCAGCCTGGCCATCCCCACGACGCCCTCGGGCAGCCGGGCCCTGGCCAGCCGGCGGCCGGAGGCGTCCATCACCTCAACGTCGTGGTGCTCCTCGGCCCAGTCATCTCCTACAAACAGCAACACGTCTCCCGCCTCCGCCTATCAAGCCGATCACCTTCGGTAGCCAGGAGGAGAACCATCAACGACCTGATGAAGCAGTGCTCACGCCGCGACCGGGCGGGCACGACATCCCATCAGCGATCAACTCTCCACACCGACCGGCAGCGGCACGATCTCTCATCAGGACTCGACGTCCAGGTAACTGGAGTGCTCGTCCGCCGGCGGCTACCTACCCACCAGGAGTTTGCCGGATGGCTCACTCCCAGAACTCATTAGGGGACTCCGATGCCAGACCCGATCGGCGTCGTGACACTGACCCGGCACCGCCACCAGATGCTGCGCCGCGCGATGGCCTCCGTCCTCGCCCAGGACTACCCGGGTGAGATCGAGCACATCGTCGTCATCGACGATGATCCGGAGTCGGTGGCGGTGGTGGAGTCAGCCCCGACAGCCCCCGGTCGGCGCACCGTCGCGCACCTGGTCGAGCGCTCACCACAGGAGCGCGAGGAGCCGCCGCGTGACCGGCGCTTCGTCTATCCGCGGCTGTCCCGGCTGTTCAACACCGGTGCGCGGATCTCGTCTGCCGAGTGGATCGCCTTTCTCGACGACGACAACGAGTTCGAGCCGCACCACCTGAGCAGCCTGCGCGACCTCGCACGGCGGACGGGCGCCGACGCGGTGCACTCCGGACGCACCATGTGGAACGCCGACGGCACGCCGTACACCGATGAGGTGTGGCACACCTCGTTCACGTACGAGGAGGGCCGGCGGCTCTATCAGCTCATGGTGGACCGGGGCGTCCGTTTCCCAGGGTCGAACGTCGTGATGGACCGTGCCGATCCCGGCATTCGCAGCGCCTCGTTCCGTCCCAGCACGGTCACCGGTCCCGATGATCCGATCATGACCGTCGACCAGAGCGTCTGGCTGCTGCGCCGCGAACTGCTGCTGCGCCTGCCGATCCCAGAGGAGTTCACCGAGGAGGACCACGCCAACAACGTCGCGCCCGACGACAAACTTCTCGGCAGGTTGGTGAGCAACGACGTACCGATCTTCTCCACCGGCGGGGCGACCGTACGGTACTACCTGGGCGGCGTCTCCAACTGGAAGCAGCGGGAGACTGTGGCCGCGGCCCGAGCGGCTGCGGCCGCGGCTGACTGACGGGACACCCCGCACCACCCGTGACCATCAACACACCACCAGTGATCGCGACCGTGGTCGAAGGGAGCGCTGACAGCGTGCGGATGCATGCCGACCAAGTGGACATCACGGTGGCGGACGTGGCCTGCCTCGTCGCCGAACAGTTCCCCCGGTGGCGGGACCTCCCCGTCCGGCCGGTGACCTCGCACGGCACGGTCAACGCCCTGTTCCGGCTGGGCGACGATGTCGTCCTGCGGTTCCCGCTACGCCCCGACCCGGGCGCCACCGCACGGGCGTCGCTGGAGCACGAGCAGGACCTCGCGCGCCTGATCGCCCGGCACACCCGACTGCTCGTGCCCGAGCCGCTCGCGGTCGGCCGGCCCGCCGCCGGCTATTCCGGATGGTGGACAGCGTACGGGTGGATCCCCGGTGACACCGTAGAACCGGGCACCGGCGTCGACCAGCTGGAGCTCGCTCGCGATCTCGCCCGGTTCGTCGGTGAGTTGCAGAGCATGGATACCGGCGGGCGCACCTGGCAAGGCCGCGGGCGTGGTGGCCCGCTCACCCGGCTGGCCGAGTCCGTCGATGGTGCGCTCGCCGACAGCGCCGGGCTCGTCGACGTGCGTCGGGTAGCAGAGGTCTGGCGGCAGTGCCTCGCCACCGGCAGGCATGACACCCCGGACGTGTGGATCCACGCCGACCTGATGCCTGGCAACCTGCTGTCGCGCGACGGCCGGTTGGCCGCCGTGCTCGATCTCGGTTCGGCCGGAATCGGCGATCCCGCAGTCGACCTCATGCCGGCGTGGAACCTGCTGGACGACGAAGGGCGACGGGCGTACCGCTCCGCGCTGCGGGTCGATGATCTGACCTGGGAACGCGGCCGTGGCTGGGCCGTGGCGCAAGCGATCATGGCGCTCCCCTACTACCAGCACACCAATCCGGTGATGGCCGACACCGCTCGACGGACGCTGGCTGCGGCGGTCGCCTGAACGCCTCCTACGCGGGTGCTGTCCGGTCACGCGTTTTACCAAAACTTGCCATCCCTGTTGCCAAACAGGAACTCCGGTGGCAACGTTATGCGTCGATGACCGTTGAGCCACGGACGACGCAGTTCGCACGCCACGTCCGGGCCTACGCCAGCTCGGAGGACCTATGCCCTACGCAGGAGTCTCCTGGAGTGGCGATGGATATCGCCTCGCCGTACTGGACGACACAGGCGAACCGGTGGCCGCGCCGGCCTGGTTCAATGCCGCCGACGTCGACGCCATGATCGATCATCTGCACACGATCGGCGCACCTCCGGTCGTGGTGGACAGCACCAACGGCATTCTGGACGGCCGGATGATGGCGGCAGGCCTCGTCGTGTACCGCGCAGACCCGCATCTGCTGCCACCGCGACCCGACTTCGGCTCGGTGCCCGCCGATGTGCTCGCCCGCGCCGCCTGGCGTGACCTCGGAAGTCTGGTCAGGCTCGACCCCACCCGCGGCACTCAGACCGGCCGGGAGCACGTGCTGCGGCGCGACGAACAGACCAGCGCCGCTGCGCTCGCCGCGATGGTCGACAAGCACCGCTGCGTGACCCACGGCGACCGGGGGCGGCCCACCCTGGCGCTGACCTTCGACGACGGCCCCGCGCCCGGGTACACCGCCCAGATCCTCGACGTGCTGCGCCGCTTTCAGGTTCCCGCGGTGTTCTTCTGTGTCGGGATGAACGCCGCGGCTCACCCCGATCTGCTGCACCGGATGATCGACGAGGGACACACCGTCGGAAACCACACCTGGTCCCACCCGTTCCTGCCCGAGCTGGCCCGGCACCAGCTGCTGGAACAGCTGGAGCGGACGAACGAGACGATCGAGAAGGCGACCGGCGCGGCGCCTAGGCTGTTCCGCCCGCCGTACGGCTCGCGCACCCCTGAGGTACTCGAGTGGCTACGGCCGGTCGACTCCACGATGGTGCTGTGGGACGTCGAACCGGTCGACTGGGCCATGCCTGGCACCGAGATCATCGCCGAACGCGTGCTCGACACCACCCGCAACGGCTCGATCGTCCTGCTGCACGACGGCGGCGGGGACCGGTCACAGGTCGTGGCGGCTTTGCCCCGCATCATCGAGGGCCTACTGGAACGTTCCTTCCGGTTCGTCACGGCCGACGAGTTCGTCACCGGCGGGAGGTGAGCCGTGCAGACGCAGGGACTCACGAACTGGGCTGGCTCGATCACCTTCGGCGCAGCCCGGATCCATCAGCCAGACACCATCGACGAGGTACGGCGGTTGGTCGCCGGCATACCTCGGATCCGGGCCCTGGGCAGCGGGCACTCGTTCAGCCCGATCGCGGACACCACGCACGATCTGATCCGGTTGGACAGCCTGCCGACGGTGCTGAGCCTGGACGAGCGGAACCGGACCGTCACTGTCAGCGCGGGGATGCGGTACGCGGAGGTGGCCGCGGAGCTGCATCGGGCGGGATACGCGCTGTCGAACATGGCCTCGTTGCCACACATCTCGGTGGCCGGCTCCTGCGCGACGGGAACACACGGTTCCGGAGACACGCTGCGCTGCCTCGCCGCCGCCGTACGGGGCCTGCAACTGGTGGGCCCAGACGGCGAGCTGCGCGAGCTGCGGCGGGACGAGGACCGGATCTTCGGAGGATGCGTCGTCGCCCTGGGCGCGCTCGGTGTGGTCACGGCGCTGACCCTGGACGTCGAGCCAGCCTTTGAGATGAGCCAGCAGGTGCACGTCGGCGTTCCGCTCGACGAGATCATCGGCGAGCTGGACGCAGTCTTCAGTTCGGCCTACAGCGTCAGCGTCTTCACCACGTGGCACAGCGAGGAGGGCTCGGTCTGGCGTAAGCGTCGCGCCGGATGGGCGGAGTCGGGCTGGAACGGCGGTCGGCACGCCGAGCGGCCGATGCACCCGGTCGACGGAGTCTCGCCGGAGTTCAGCACGGAGCAACTGGATCGGCCGGGCCCGTGGCACGAGCGTCTGCCACATTTCCGCCCGGAGTTCATGCCGGGCTCGGGGGACGAACTCCAGTCAGAGTTCTACGTATCGCGCGACCACGCCTCGGCCGCGCTGTCCGCAGTGCGTGGTCTCGCCGAGCAGCTGGCGCCGGTCCTGCAGATCGCCGAGATCCGTACGGTACGTGCCGACGACCTGTGGCTCAGCCCGGCTTACCGCCGTGACTCGGTGACGGTGCACTTCACCTGGGTCAGAAACTGGCCTGCGGTGCTCCCGGTCCTCGCCGAGGTGGAGAAAGCGCTGCGACCCTTCGACGCTCGGCCGCACTGGGCCAAGCTGACCACCCTGGCCGGGCCCGACATCGTCGCGGGCTACCCGCGCGCCGCCGACTTCGCGGAGCTGATGCGACACCTTGACTTCACGGGCAAGTTCCGGAACGCATTTCTAGATGATCTTTTTCTGAATGGCGACGAAATCAGCGTCGCCGCGTCCGAGCCGGTCGAGTCACCGACTTTCGGCTAATCGCCAGAATCGCCAGCGTCTGGCGGTAGATTGCAGACAGCACCCCTAATGTCTACAAAGTCGACTCCGGTCTCATGGTTATAAATCAGATCGGCGGGTTGGTCACAGCCAGCCAGGGACAGTAGGCTTCATAAAGACATCGACGCTGGTCTCTTATTCGACCCCTGCAGAACGACAACGGAGTCGCACTGCCGGACATTTCGAGTACCGGGAGAATCAACCATGCCGCATCGCAGCCCCGCACGCCTCGTCGACCGTCGACCCATCTCGCCCACCTTGCTACGGATAGCCGCCCTCGGCGCGGTCGCCTGCCTCGCCCTCGGAGCCCTGACCGGCACGCTGGGCACGAACACGGCCACCTCGACCCCATCGACGGTCGCCTCCGACATCGACTGGCCGTGATCACGACTCGACTCGTACCACCACCGGTGTGCCGCTCCACATGGGGCGGCACACCATCACGTACAGGCTTTGCCAGATTTTTGTCAGAGATTGCCAAAATTTGCCAGATCGCTTAGCCTCGGGAACGTGCCCACACAGACCACACCGATGACGATCGGGGGAGTTCCATGGCGGACGCAGTGCCCTCCCAACCGTTGATCACCAAAAGTCGGCCAGGACGCATTCCGGACGACCCACGGCCGCACGGCCTGGCCGCAGCGCTTCCCGGAACGCCGCCGCTCCTGCCCCAGTCGGTCGACGAACACGTCCGCGCCCGCCCCCACGCCACCGCGGTGCAGGGCGAGTCCGACAGCCTCAGCTACCGTGCCCTCGACGATTGGGCGGCGGCTCTCGCCACACGGCTCACCGCCGCAGGCGTCGGTTACCGCGACAGCGTCGCCGTGGTGATGGAGCCGTCGGTCGCCATGGTGGCCGCCGTCCTGGCCGTCTGGCGGGCCGGTGCCGCCTATGTGCCGATCGACCCTGCGCAGCCCGACCTACGGGTGGCGGCGGTTCTCGCCGACGCCGCCGTCGCCGCCGTCGTGGCCAGCCCGGCCACCGAGCCACGACTTCGAGCGGCCGGCCGGCCGCTCGTGGTCGCTCACCGTCCGGAGCCGGCCCCACAGCCAGGGCCGGCGGCCGAAGCCACAGTCGACGATCCCGCCTATGTCATCTACACCTCCGGAAGCACCGGCGAGCCCAAAGGTGTGCTCGTCACCCACGGCCAACTGGCCGCTTCCACGGCGGCCCGCCGCCTCGTCTACCCGGGGGCGCCAGCCTTCCTGCTCGTCTCGCCGCTGGCCTTCGACTCCTCGATCGCCGGGATCTGGGGAACCCTGAGCGCTGGCGGCCGTCTGGTCGTAGCAGCAGCCGACGAGGTGCGCGACCCGGAGCGTCTGGTCCGCCTGGTGGGTCACCGCCGGGTGACGCACCTGCTCTGCGTCCCGTCGCTGTACGCGGTGCTGCTCGACGCCGCCGACCGTGCCGGCCCGGACGTCCTGCAGTCGTTGGACACCGTCATCACCGCTGGCGAGGCGCTGCCCGAAACTCTCCTGCGCCGCCATTTCGCCACGCACGGCCCCCGGGTGTACCTGGTCAACGAGTACGGACCGACGGAGGCGACCGTCTGGGCCACGTACCGGCGGTTCACCGGGCCGGCCCCGGTCAGCATCGGCGGTCCGATCCCCGGTGGCCGGGTATATGTGCTGGACGACGACCTGCGCCCGGTCGGCCGTGGCGTCGAGGGCGAGCTGTTCGTAGGCGGTGCCGGCGTCGCTCACGGCTACCTCGGCCAACCAGAGGCAACGGAGAAGGCGTTCCTGCCCGACCCGTTCGACCCGACGCCCGGCGCGCGCATGTACCGGACCGGCGACATGGCGCGCTGGAACGACGAGGGAACGCTGGATTTCCTGGGCCGCCGCGACGATCAGATCAAGATCCGCGGGCACCGGGTGGAACTGGGCGCGGTGGACTCCGCGCTGCGGGCCGTGCCCGGCGTCCGGGACGCTGCGGTCCTGCCCGACGAAACGCGGACCGCGATGGAGGCATTCGTGGTCGCGGATCAAGCGGTGAGCGCGGAGAGCGTACGCCTGGAGTTGTCCCGGCAGGTGCCGGCGGCCATGGTGCCCGCCCGGATCCACGTCGTACCGGAGTTCCCGCTCACCGTCAACGGCAAGGTGGACCGCGAGGCACTACGCCGGTACGCCGCACACCCGACCCCGGCGCCGACGGCTCAGCCCACCCGTGACGGCGCCACCGCCCAGGTCGCCGCGGCATGGGCTGAGGTGCTGAAGGTCGCCGACGTCCCGGTCGACGTCAACTTCTTCGACCTCGGTGGCCACTCACTGACCATGTTCCAGCTGCAGGGCGCGTTGGAGCGGCGCACCGGAACGCGGCCGTCCGTGGTGGCGCTGTTCCGGCATACCACGGTGGCAGCCCAGGCGGAGCTGATCGGACGTGGTGGCACCGATGCCGGGCCGGTCGACGACCCGCGTCAGGCGGTCGTGGAGCGCGCCCGAGCGGCGCGGGCCCGGCGGGTGCGGGCATGACGGCCTCCGGCGTGGACCCGCGCATCTGGCTGCGATCCGGCGCCGCCCCGGCGGGCGCACGACGACAACTGATCTGTTTCCCCCACGCCGGTGGCTCGGCGACGATGTTCCGCGACTGGCAGGCCCATCTGCCGGACAGCGTCGTGCACGCCGTCCGCTATCCCGGCCGGGCCGAGCGGATCGACGAGCCAGCGCCGGACGACCTGGTGCAGCTAGCCGCGCGGATCGCCGCAGCGGTACGCCCGCTGGCCGGCAGTCCGCTGGTCTTCTTCGGGCACAGCATGGGCGCGGCCGTGGCCCTGGAAACGGCCCGGCACCTGGAGACCGACGGTATCCCGGTGGCCCATCTGTTCGCCTCCGGGTCACGCAACGCTCCGCTGCCGGAGCCGGAGGAGCTCACGGAGGAGGAGCCCGACGACGACCCGACGACGATCGCACGGCTGATCAGCCTCGGAGGTACGGATCCCGAGGTGGCGGCAGACCCCTTCTTCCAGGAACTCGTACTTCCGTACATCCGCAGCGACGGTCGGATGTTCCACGCCTACATCCGCGCGTTCCGGGTGGAGCCGCTGCTGCGCTGCCCGGTCACGACGATCGTAGGGCGCGAGGACGTCGACGCGGACTGCCGGCCGTGGCCGGAGCTCACCCGAGGCCCGTTCCACGAGGAGGTCGTCGCGGGCGACCACTTCTACCTGACTTCTGACCCACCGTTCGGCCTGCTCCGGGCCGGTGCCGCAGTGGGCTGAGAGGAGCGCCATGACCATGGTGGGTTCGCCCCTCGGACCGCCGCCGTTCGACCCGCAGCTCGCCGGACCGCTGCGCGACATTCTCGACGGCCTGCCGAGCATGACCGCAGACCAGATCAGCTTCCGGCGGGAGCTGTCGGCGGCCGGCCGGATGTCCGACGAGCAGATCCGTCGGGGCGGTGCATTCGACATCGAGGAGTTGACCGCCGCCGGGCCACCCGGCGCGCCGGACATCTCCCTGCTGATCTGTCGTCCCACTGCGACGCCCGGTCCCTTCCCCGTCATCTACCACATCCACGGCGGCGGCATGGTGGCTGGTACCAGCCGTAGCCGGGAGCTGGACGGCGACCTCGACCGGGCGCAGGAGCTGGGGTTCGCGGTCGTCGCCGTGGAGTATCGCCTCGCGCCGGAGCATCCGGCGCCGGCCGGGCTGGAGGACTGCTACGCCGGGCTTGTCTGGATTGCCGAGCACGGAGCCGGGCGGTCACTCGACCCCTCCAGGGTTGTGGTCAGCGGCAACAGTGCCGGCGGTGGGCTGGCGGCCGGAGTCGCGCTGCTGGCCCGCGATCGCGGTGGACCGCGCCTGTTCGGTCAGATGCTGCAGTGCCCGATGCTCGACGACCGGTGCGAGACCCCGTCGGGGCGGCAGATGGACGGTGTCGGCCTGTGGGACCGGACCTCCAACCTGACCGGTTGGACCGCGCTGCTCGGTGAGCGCCGAGGCGGCGACGTCTCGCAGTACGTCGCTCCGGCACGGGCCGAGGACCTGTCCGGGCTGGCGCCGATGTTTCTCGACGTGGGCTCGGTCGAGGCCCTGCGGGACGAGGCGGTCGACTATGCCAGCCGGGTGTGGCAGGCGGGTGGCCAGGCCGAGCTGCACGTCTGGTCGGGTGCCTTCCACAGTTTCGACGAGTGGGTGCCGGACGCGACCGTCTCGCGCGGGGCCCGGCAAGCCCGGGTGCAGTGGCTGCGTCGGCTGCTCACGGGGTGAAGACGGCCTGCAGAACCACGGCGCCAGTGCCGTGAACGCGTACGGCGGGGTGTCCCGCCGTACGCGTCGGGTCATCGTGCGGAAGCCACGTTCATCGCCGCGTCGGCCAGAAACTTGGCGGCCCAGTTGGGAAAGGCCAGCGGCTCGAAGCCCCCGGTCAGCGGGAAGGAGCCCGGCAACGCGCCCATCGCAGCCGGTTCCAGCGGCTGGCGCACCTGCAGTTCGGCCAGGCGCGCCAGCACCTGTTCGCAGCGTTTCGCGAGGACAGCGTCGCCTTCTCGCCGGTGCAGGTCCCACCAGATCGTCACCATCTGGGCATCGCCGGTGAGGCATGCGTAGTCCGCCAGCGGTTCGAACCCGAGGCCGATCTCGCCCGGCAGCAGCGGGTACAACGGGCTGTCCAGTTCGGCGAGGCGGCGCGCACACCGGTCCGCCGCAGCGCGGGCCTGCTCAGCGAGATCGTCGGCGAGCAGGTCGGCGCAGCGGGACAGTCCACGTAGGGCGTATCCGATGGTGTGGGTCCACGGCGTGTGGCTGGCGGAGAATGCCATGCCGTCGATCCAGCCGTCCGGCCGGACCTGCCGGAGGATCCAGTGCAGCGAGCGGCGGACCGCGGCGAGGACGGCCGGATCGCCGGTGGCCCGCCACAGCTCTGCCAGCGCCCAGCTGACCCGCGACGAGTACGTGTTCGGGAAGTCGAAGTGGGAGAGCCAGGCACCGTCGGCACGTTGCTGGGTGAGCAGCCATCGGCCGGCGCGTTCGGCAGCCGCCTCGCTGGCGGCGTCTCCAATCGCCAGGAGACCGAAGATGATCTGGCCGACGTCGAAGACAACCGGCGGACCGTCGACGCCCATGCCGCCGGGGAACGCGCCGTCGGCGGACTGCAGCTCGAGCAGCCAGTCGCCGATCTCGCGGGCGCGCACGGCCAGAGCGGGTCGGTCCAGAACGCGCGCCGCGCGCAGCAGGGTCGGCACGAGATAGCCGCTGGTCTCCGGGTAGGGGGCCTGCCAGCCCTGCCGCAGGTCGTAACCTGCCGCGACCCCGCGTCGTCCGGTCGCGTCGTGCGCAGTCTCCACCCAGCTCATCGCGTCGTCGGCGATGCCGAGGATGTCGTTCGTCATGGATTGATTGTCGAGCTCCCCTGTCCACCCTGGCAAGTTTTTGGCACAATCAGGCAAAGGATGCGGTAAAGATTTGGCAAGCAGAAGGGGGAGTCATGACTGGGACACTGCTGCCGTCGCCGACGGTCACCGTGCAACGCATTGCCGGAAACATCGGTGCGGTCATCGGCGGCGTCGACGCCTCAGGCCCGTTGCGCGACGAGGTCGTCGCGCAGGTGCGGCAGGCCCTGCTCGATCACAAGGTGATCTTCCTGCGCGACCAGGAGCTCGACTACGACAGCCAGGTCGCCTTCGTGAAGCGATTCGGCGACCTGACCCTTGGCCACCCGATCTACGACAACGCCGAGGAGCAGCCGCACCTGCGGGCGATGGACTCCTCCCACGGCACCCGGGCCAACCACTGGCACACCGACCTGTCCTTCATCGAACGCCCACCCGCAGCGGCCTTCCTACATGCCAAGGTCATCCCGCCGGTGGGTGGCGACACCATCTGGGCCAACACCGCCACCGCGTACCAGAGCATGCCGGCCGAGCTGCGCGATCTCGCCGACCGGCTGCGGATCGTGCACAGCAACGACTCCGACTTCACCGACGACACCGTCGACTGGCGCGGCGACTACATCTCCAACCGGATCGAGACGGAGCATCCCGCGGTGCGGGTGCACCCGGAGACGGGGGAGCGCGCCCTGCTGCTCGGCGGATTCGCGCAGAGCGTGGTCGGTTACAGCCCGCAGGTCTCCCGCGAGCTGATCCACTCGCTCCAGGAGTACGTGACCAAACCGGAGCAGACAGTGCGGTGGCAGTGGCGGGTCGGCGACCTGGCCATCTGGGACAACCGTGCCACCGAGCACTACGCCGTCTACGACTACGGCACGGCGCACCGTCGGGCGGAACGGCTGACCCTGGTCGGCTCGACGCCGGTAGGTGTCGACGGGCGACCCAGTGTCGTGCTCTGCGGTGACACGACCGCCTACAGCAACGGCGCCTGAGACTACCGCTTGTGAGCCGTTCGGCCGGACTCCGGCCGAACGGCTCGTCAGTCTCCGGTCAGAGTGGTGGCCAGCGTCCGCCAGATCTCGGCGGCAAGCTCGACGTTGCGAGCCGACTCCGCCTCCTCGGCGAGCTCCCGCATCCGGTGCACACCGGCCTCCCGGTCGCCCCGGCGGATCTGCAGCCGGACACGCATGGCCTCGAACTTCAGGCGGTCGCGGAAGGAGAGCAGCGACTGCTCGGCTGCGACCCGCTCCGCCATCTCCCACGCCTCGTCCAGGCGGCCCTCCTCCACCGCGAGGTAGACCCAGAGCGTACGCAGCTCCTGCTGATGCAGCTCGGTACCGACCAGGCTAACGACCGTGGCCGCCTCCTGTAGCCTGGCCCGCACCTCGTCCAGCGGCGGCGGGCTCACCTGGAGACCGAGTGAGGCTGCGGCCAACCGTAACCGCATCCACAGCACCAGGTCGACGTGGCTGTCCAACCGGTCGAGAGCGCGTTCCAGCAGCCGCCGGCCCCCGGCGTGATCGCCCTGGCGGGTGCTGACCGTGGCCGCCGCCCAGAGCGCTTCGACGTGCGCCGTGCCCTCCACGTTCTCGGTCAGCTCACACAGCAGCTCGGCGTGTGCCTGCGCGGCCGCCAGCTCCCCCACCTCCGCCTCGATCGCGACGAGGGCCTGCAGGGCACCCGTACGGGCGGCTTGTGATGCCTTTTCGGACAGCTCATGCGCCCGCTGCGCGTACTCCCGCGCCTGCGCGGTGTGGCCGAGCGTGCGGGCGCAGCGGGAGAGGCCAGTGCAGGCGCGGGACCACAGCTCAGGCGACGCCAACGACTCGCTGAGGTCAACCAGCTCCTTGAGCAGGACGTACTCCTCCTGCTGCTGGCCCTCGCCGCGACGGATCTCAGCCAGCAGCCAGAGCGCCTGCCACCGCAGCGCGGGGTCGAGGTCGGGTGTCTTGTGCAGGGCATCGGCCAGCGACTCCGCCAGGTCGGCGTCGTTCGCCGCGGCCACCACCGCAGCCAGGAGCTCGGCGAACGCGGAGTGCCGCGGGGTGCCGACGCCGTCGACCGGGCCTTCGAAGGCGGAGACCGACACGCCGAGCCGGCGTGCGAGGTTCTCCACTACCCGGTGCGTCGGCGGCCGTGCGCCGGACTCCAGCCGGGACAGATATCCGGTGGACATGACCCCGTCTGCGAGCGCCGCCTGAGACAGGCCACGCTCGGCGCGGAGAGCCCGGAGGCGTTGTCCGAATTCGGGTTGTTCGAGCATGGTCTTCCTTGAGTCGTCAGCTC
Organism: Micromonospora sp. LOL_021; assembly: GCF_048060215.1. Lineage (NCBI taxonomy): Bacteria > Bacillati > Actinomycetota > Actinomycetes > Micromonosporales > Micromonosporaceae > Micromonospora > Micromonospora sp. LOL_021. The sequence continues at coordinate 66,435 of NZ_JBHMIN010000027.1, forward strand.
CATCAACGACGACCTGTCGTGATGGCAAACGTTAGCGGCCAGGGGTCGCTCCCCGTGACTGGGGCTCGCCGTGTTTGACCAGCAAGCGGGGCACCCCCGCTCAACCGGCGGCGGCCCGGACGCCTCCCGGGAGCCTGTCGCGCGCCCGACCCTGCCGGTCGGCGGCGAGGAAGGCCGTGGCAGCCGCGGTCAGGATCGCACAGGCGAAGAAGACGTTGGTGAAGCCGAGCCATTCGGCGACCACTCCGGCGGTGGCACCGCCCAGCAGAATGCCGATCTGGAACGAGCTGGTGTAGAGCGAGGAGGCCATACCGACGCGGTTGCCCATCGCGTCCTGCAGGATGGTCACCGGGATGCTCAGCACGATCGCGGTCCAGAGCGCGTTCGGCACCTGCAGCAGCACCAGCGCGAGCTTGGTCTGCACGAACGGGAGCGCGACGAAGAAGATCGTGGCGCAGGCGGTGGCGGCGAGCATGAGGCGCCCCTTGCCTATCCGGTCCGCGTATCGCCCGAGCACCAGGATCACGCCGACCTCCAGCGCCGCGCAGAGCCCGAGCAGCAGTCCGACGAACCCGGCGTTCAGGCCCAGGTCGCGAGTGATGAACAGGGCGACGTTGATCTGATAGATGTTGTTCACCGTCAACATCAACAGCACGGCCAGGATGAGCAACCACAGCGACCGACCGATGCCGGCGAACGGGTTGCCCCTGGCCTTGTTCTTGGTGACGGTATCGGTCAAATCGGGCAACAGCCAGCGGCACAGCACGCCCGAGGTCATGTAGAGCGCCCCGGTGAGCAGGTACAGCGCGGTGAAGCCCCGCGCGTCGATGAGGAAGAACCCCAGCGGCGGGCCGACGATCCAGCAGGTCGACGTGATCGAGCGCAACACCGAGTTGAGCAGGGTCGGGTTCAGCGAACGGGCGGAGGCGAAGTCTCGGTTGTAGGCGAAGATCTGCGCGAAGCCGGATCCACCGATGGCGAAGAAGACCGCGCCGATGGCGAACAGCACGTAGTAGTCGCGGATCGTCGAATAGGCCAGCGCGCCAGCGGCGGAGAAGAACGGGCAGAGCATCAGCAGGGTGCGCCGGTTACCGGTGCGGTCCGACAGCGCGCCCAGGCTCAGGCCGGCCGCCACCTCCAGCAACCCACGGCCGGTGAAGAAGAGTCCGATCAGCAGCGGGGTGGCCCCGATCGCCGTTGCCAGAAAGAGGCTGGTCGAGGTGTTGACCAACGCGCCGCCGAGGCCGACGAGCGCGGTGTTCACCATGAGGCCGCGCAGCGCGCCGTCGTTGACGAGTTGCGTGAAGCCGGTGCTCTTGCTCGCCACCGCGGTCACCTGGCGCCCGTGGAGGTCAACCTCGCCAGGTACTCAGAGCAGGACGGCAGACCGCGGTCGCGGATCTCCTGCTCGATCAGGAAGATGTCATGGTCCGGGCGGAGGCGGGTGATCGGGGTGTCGTACTTGGCCGCGAAATAGTGGTGGTTGGCCTTCGCGCTGCGAGTGTCCTCCTTGGGGTGCGGACAGTGCACCGCCACCGCGTCGCGGCTCAACAGGAAACGCGCCCCCCCGCGATGAAGGCGGTACGCCAGGTCGACGTCCTCCCCGCCCCATGACCGGTACGCCTCGTCGAACATCCCGACCGCATGGGCCTGCGCCGTGTTCACCGAGACGTTGCAGGTCCAGAAGATCAGCCAGGGCGCCGCCAACTCCCACAGCCGCTCGCCGTACCGGTGGTAGTACCACTCCCGTACGTCGGGCAGGGTGTCGTCCCGTGACAGCCGCTCAATGGTGCCGTCCGGGTCGGCCGGGTCGATCCGATCGGCGGCTGCGCGGATGTCGTCGGCGAAGCCCCATACGTAGCCGATGACGGCGGCCGGGCCGGCTGTGCCCTCATGGGCGGCGCAGTGCGCCGCCAGCGCGCCAGAGCCGAGCACCACTCCCGAGTCGACGAAGACGCTCACTGGGGCGCGTGCGGCCCGCAGACCCAGGTTGCGGGCCTGGGCGACGCGGAAGCCCTCGTCCTCCTGGAAGAAATACCGGATTCGGAGCCGGTCGTGGTAGCCCGCGACCAACGCCTCGGTACCGTCGTTCGAGCCGTCGTCGCAGACGATCACCTCGAAGTCGTCGGCGGGCAGGTCCTGCCGGATGAACGAGTCGAGGGTGTGCCGGAGCAGGGTGATCCGGTTGTACGTCGGCACGATGACGGAGCAACGCTGCGGTGTAGTCATCAAATTCGTCCCTCTTCTTATCGTGGCCAGGCGAGCCGGAGATCTCACCCCGACGATCGGGCGCCGGACAAGCCGAGTACGCCGAGCCCGGCAGGTTGGCAACTCCAACGAGCCGCACGCACCCTCACCAACCCAACTTTGCCACAGGTTGCCAAAATTTGCCTAGCTGTGCAGACTAAACGGGTCATCCGCCGACTCACGAGAGGACTTCTCATGACCGACGCCGGCCGTCCCGCGCAGGCACCCGCCGCCCCGACCCGGCGGGTGCTCGTCGGCGCCTGCGGGATGGGCAACGGGCACGCCTCGCGCCAGCTGAACCTGGTGCGCCAGCTGCAGGAACGCGGACATCGAGTGGCCCTGGTCACCTTCGGCGACGGGGTCGCCGCTCTCAACGACGCCTTCCCCTCCCACGTGCCCATCGCCGAACCCGCCCACTTCCCCGGCGGCTGGGTCGCGATGACGCCGACCGGCATCGACATCACCCGCAGCGCCGCCAACGGACGGGAGCTCGACCCGCGGGGCGATGCCTGGAACTTCGCCCTCTGCGAGCAGGTCGCCGAGCAGCTTGGCGACGCGCCCGAGGTGGTGCTGACCGATTACGAGCCGGCCAGCGCGCAGATCGCCTACCTGGTGGGTGCTCGCCTGATCACGACCGAGCAGCAGAGCAAGTTCCTGTTGTACCGCACGCCAGACGCCGGCGGCTACACCCGCTGGCACGAGGCGGCCAAGTTGAGGTACTTCTTCCCGGCCGCGGACGACCGGATCGCCTCCTCGTTCTTTCCGCTGGAGTGGGAGCGTGACGAGCGGTACGAGGGTCAGGTCATCGAACCGATCCTGCGCCCGGACGTGTTGTCGATGACGCCCGAGGTCGACGGGACCTCCGTGGTCGTCTACCTGTCGCCGTACGCCGCGATGCGCCAGGAGCCCGCCGAGTTCCTTCGCGTGCTCGCCGGCTTCCCGGAGGTGACGTTCACTGTCTTCAGCAAGACGCCGATCGGTGACGCACCGCAGAACGTGGTCACGTCCCTCTTCGACCGTCCGAAGTTCACCGAGGCACTGCGCACCTGCTCAGCGGTAGTCGCCACCGCTGGTCACCAGCTGCTGTCCGAGTGCCTGTACCTACGCAAGCCGGTCCTGGCACTGCCGTTCGACGTCTACGAGCAGCAGTTCAACGCGATGATGCTGGACCGCTGCGGGATCGGTGTTCATGGCGACCGAGAGCTCTCGGTCGACCAGCTACAGCGGTTCCTCGACCAGCGGCCCGCCTTCGCCCAGGCCGCCGACCGGCTCGCCACGCGTCAGTTCACCGGCTCGTCGGCCGATCTCCTGAACCGCTTGGGGTTGTGAGCCGCGTGCCTGCAGGCGACGCCCGGGCAGGTGCCGAACCGACTGGGCCGGAGGGGCAAGATTCCTGCCAGCACCTCCGTTAATCAGGGAATCCTGCCTGACAAGTTTGTCAAACTGCGGAGGGAGAGGCACACTTCAGGTCCCACAGCGCTCGAGGTCGGTGCTACCCGGGCCGCTCCAGGACGAGGGTGAGATGCTCGAACAACCGGCTTTCGGCGAACACCTGCGGGCCATGCGCGTCAAGCGAGGGCTCTCGCAGGCTGCCCTGGCCGGCGACGGGATGTCCACCGGGTATCTCTCCCGTCTCGAGTCGGGCGCCCGCCGGCCGAACAGCCGGATCGTCGGGTACCTGGCGGAGCGGCTCGGCGTGCCGGTCGCTGAGCTGGCAGCGCCCTCGGTCGGCGGGTCCGGCCCACCGTCCACGCAGACTTCGTCGCTCGTCCAGTTCCTCGCCGAGGCTATCTCCACCTCCGCTGACGACGGGACGACCGAGCAACTCACCGAGGCGCTGCACGACACCGACAGCTGGGACCCGGCACTGCGCTGGCAGGCGTTGTGGCTGCTGGCCCGCACCTCGAACGGCAAGGGTCGCCACGACGAGGAGCTCACCCTGCTCACCGAGCTGACCCAGCTCAGCGACGAGCTGGGTGCGCCGCAGCTGCGGGCCCGGGCGTACATCCAGCTGTCCCGCTGTATGCGCCTGCTCGGCGACAACGGGTCGGCCCGCAAGCACGCGATGACGGCGTGGCAGGCCGCCGAGGGCCTGTCGGTGGCGGACCGGGCCGGTGCCCTGCACGCACTGGTCTCCGCAGAGGCTGAGCTCGGCCGGCTGACCGAGGCATGGATTCATGCCGACCAGCTCTGCAGACTGACCGAGCAGGCTGCGGGCACACTGCAGGTCGAGGCGCTGTGGGCGGCGGCCACTGTCCGGATCCGACAGGGCGACTATCGAGCCGCCCAGGATCTGCTCGAGCGTGCGCTGCTCGGGCTCGACGGCCGCCAGGACCTGCTCCGGTGGATCCGGCTACGACTCGCGGCGGCTTCCCTCTATCTCCAGCTCACTCCCGCCCTCACCGAACCCGCGCAGGCGCTGCTGGACGAGGTCACCCCGGTGCTACGGGTGGTCGGCACCGAGCTGCACGCCCAACAGCTGACCGCACTGCGCGCCCACCTCGCCGTCAAGCAGGACCGACTGGACGAGGCTCGAGCGATCTGCGCGCAGATCGACGGGCAGGCGCTGCTGCTGTCGTTCCGGGACCGCATCCGGTTTCAGGCGCTGTGCTGCCGGCTGCGCATCCTCGACGGCGACCACGAGCACGGCGTGCGCACACTGAAGGACCTCGCGCAGCAGGCGCAGGAGGCGCGCAACCCGGAACTCGCAGCAGAGGTCTGGCGCACCATCGCCGAGACGGTGACCCAGGACATCTCCCAAACCACTGCCGGAACGGGTGCCCACTGACCGGGGTTGCCACTCTTGGCAACCGGTGACAACATGGCAGAGGTTGGCGCTAGCCATGCAGATGTGTCGCCAGCCGACGGGAGGCACTCAGTGCAGACCAATCCGATACCGCCGGTGGGGCCCGCCCGTCTCGACGAGGGCTTGCACCAGCGGGTGGCCCGGACAGCCCGGTGCCGGCCCGGGTCCACGGCGCTGGTCGCCGAGGATCGCCACATCAGCTACCGCGAGCTGGACGCAACGGCGAACGCCTGGGCCGCCCGGCTCGCCGCCGAGGGCGTGACCGCGGGTCATCAGGTGCCGATCGTCCTGCCACGCGGGACGGACCTCGTGCTCGCTCTCCTCGCAGTACTCAAGACAGGTTCCGCCTATGCGCTGCTGGACCCGGCTTGGCCCGCAGCACGCCTGCGGGAGGTCACCGCAGTGCTCCACGCGCCGCTGCTGATCGCCGCCGAGCCGGTCGCCGGGCCCGACCTTCCGGTGTGGACACCTCGGGTAGACGAGGCAGCCGCACCGTCCGGATTCCGGCCCGCCGAAGTCAGCGGGGACACGGCGTGCTGTGTGTTCTTCACCTCGGGAACCACCGGACGTCCGAAAGGCGTGCTCACACCCCACCGCGCCACCGCCCGGCTCTTCGCGGTCGACACCTTCGCCACCTTCGACGAAAACACTGTGATTCCGCTGGCCGCGCCGGCGCCATGGGACGCATTCTCCCTGGAACTGTGGGCGGCACTCGCCAACGGCGGCACCTCGGTGATCGTCACGGAGCCGTACCTGACCGCCGACGGGCTGCGCGACGGCATCCGCCGGCACGGGGTTTCCACCACCTGGCTGACCAGCAGCCTGTTCAATATGCTGGTCGATGAGGACCCAGATGCGTTCGCCGGGCTACGCCTGCTGATGATCGGTGGAGAACGTCTCTCACCCACCCACGTAGGCCGGTTTCTGCGCCGCCACCCCGGCGTCGTCCTACTCAACGGATACGGTCCGGTGGAGTGCACCGTGTTCGCCACCACCCACCGGATCTCACTGGCCGACGCCGAACACCCGGACGGGGTGCCACTGGGCCGTCCCGTCCCGGAGACCGGGGTGCACCTCCTTGATGGCAGCCGGCCGTGCGCGGACGGCGAGATCGGCGAGATCTGCCTCACCGGCACCGGGCTGGCGCTGGGCTACGTCGGTGACGAGGAGCAGACCGCGCGCAAGTTCGTGACGATCCGGGTCGGCGACCAGGAGGTACGTGCGTACCGCACCGGCGACCTCGGGGTCCGAGACGCCAGCGGGCTGCTGCACTTCCGTGGGCGCGCCGACCGGCAGGTGAAGATCCGCGGCCATCGCATCGAGCCGGCGGAGATCGAACGCAGGATCATCGCCCTGCTACCGGTACGCTCCTGTCGGGTGGTGGTCGACCGCACGGGCGGCCCTGAGCCTCGGCTGATCGCCTGGTGTGTGCCAGAGCAGCCGGATGACCCGCTCGGAGAGGCGCTACCGGTACTCCGTGAGGCGCTTCCCGTCTATCTGTTGCCCGCCGAGATCCGGACGATCGCCGCCTTTCCTGTGACGCCGCAGGGCAAGCTCGACGAACGGGCCCTCCTGTCACGCGCCGTCCCCGCCGGTCGCCATGCCGCCGGTAACGGGCACGGCGAGCGGCCGGCCGGCATGGCTGTGGTCGTCGCCGAGGTCTTCGCCGAAGTGCTGGGCCGCACCGGGGTGCCGCTGGACGTGTCCCTCAGCGACCTGGGCGGTAGCTCGCTGGACATGGGCCGGGTCTGCGCGCGCCTGGCAGATCGGCTGGAACGGCCGGTCCCGCTCGCCCAGCTCCTCGACCATCCGACCGTCACCGGGCTGGCCGGCTGGCTGCAAGGAGCCGACCCCGGTGCACGGGCGGACACGGGTGCACCGGCGGACACCGGCGACGCCGAGGTGGGCGTCGTCCCGCTCACGCCCATGCAGCTGATCTTCCTGACCCGGCATCTGCTCGACCCGACGGACCTGACCTCGCACTGTCTACTGGCCTGGGTGATCGACGGCGAGCTCGACCACGAGGCGCTCGAGTCCGCGATCGCCGCGACGCACGCCCGGCATGAGCCGCTGCGCGCGGCCTACCTGGGCGACCCCCGGCCGATAGCACGGATCACCGAGGTCGACCCGCCGCCGCTGGAGAGACTGCCAGCGCAGCCGTCCGTGCCAGCCGCCATCGCGGCGTTGCGTGCGCTCTTCACCAGCGAGCTGCTGATTGAGGATGCGGATGTGTGGCGGGTGGCCGTGTCACCGGCCGGGGACGCGACCGTGCTCGGGATCGTCGTGCATCACATCGCGTTCGACGGCTGGTCGGAGTCGGTGCTCGCACGGGACCTGGCGGCGGCGTACAACGCCGCCCGGCGTGGTGCGCCGCCGCCGGACCAGCCCGCGCCGCCGGCACTGGCCCGCGCCTACGGCGACTACATCGAGCGGCTCGCGATGAGCGGCCTGGTGGACCAGCGTGAAAGGTTGCGGATCGAGCTCGCCCGGGTGCCGTCCCTGCACTGGCCGGTCTCGCCCGGACCGGATCAGGTCGCCGGCACCGGCCTCGTCGAGGTATCCATCGAGCCGGACATGGTGGCCGCAGTTGACGCCGAAGCCAAAGCCGCTGGTGTCAGCCGATTCGCGGCGTTGCTGCATCACTACGCGGTCTCTCTCGCCGAGGTCACCGGGCAGCGGGACTTCGCCGTGGGCATCCCGGTCGCCCAGCGGCACGGAGCCCGCTCAGAGCTCGCCGTCGGGTGCCACATCGCGATGCTGTGCCTGCGGCTGCGCGGCGCAGCGCTCGGTGAGGGACCGGGCGCCCTACGGGCGGCCCAGCGCGACTTCGCAGCGGCGTTCTCGGCACAGGACGTGACGTTTCAGGATATGTTGCAACTGCTCGATCTGCCCGGCGGAAGCCGACCACCACTGTTCCAGAACCTCTTCGCCGTGCAGGACAACGCGCCCGGGGAACTCGCACTGGATGGTGCCCGGACCACCTTCGTTCGCCAGCCCTATCTTGACCTGCCCCTGGAACTGCACGCGGAAATCTGGCCGGGCGAGGACGGCGGGTTGCGGCTGACGCTGTACTTCCGGCGCGACGTGATCGCCGAGTCGACCGTCGAAGAGATGAGCAAGCGAATAGGCGAGCGGATCCGCAGGCTCTGATCACCGCGGTGTCAGGCGAATCGGCAGCGTCTCGGGCCCAGCGACTGCGATGGACCGCACCCGGTGCGCCGGACCGGCCGGTTCGATGAGCCGGATCCGGTCCAGCAGTTCGCTGTACAGGATCCGCATCTGTGCGCGGGCCAGCGTGGCACCCAGGCAGAAGTGCTCCCCGATACCGAGCGCGAGATGACGGTTTGGGGTACGGCCGATGTCGAAGTGGTCCGGGCTGACGAAGACATCTTCGTCCCGGTTGGCCGACGCGACCCAGAGCACCAACCGATCACCGGCCGCGATCCGCTGATCGCGGATGACGCAGTCCCGGGTGGCCGTCCGCATGCTGTGCGTGGCACTTGACGTCCACCGCAGCACCTCCTCGACGGCCGTCGGCAGCAAAGACCGATCGGCACCGAGCCGCTCCCACTGGTCGGGGCGCGCCAGGAACGCGGCCATTCCGCCAGCGATCGCCAGCTGCCCGTTCTCGGTGGCACCAACGATGTTCTCGCAGTTCAGCAGGACTTCTTCCTCGGTGAGCAGGGCACCGTCGATGGTGCCGCCGAGCAGGGCACTGACCAGGTCGTCGGCCGGCTCGGCGAGGCGACGCTCCATCAATCCGATGAAGTAGTGCATCAGCTCCTGGTGCGCGGCCAGCGAGACACCCGCCTCGAATGCCTCGTTGGTCCAGCGGAACAGCTTCTCGTGGTCGTGTTCCGCAACGCCCATGATGGAGCCGATCAGATACATCGACAGCCGGCCTGCGACGTCCTGCACGAAGTCGACGACCGGCTCGTCGACCACCCGGGCGAGGATGGCGCGCACCGAGTCACGCATTGACTCTTCCAGCCATCGGACCGAGCGGGTGGTGAACCAGCCCGCGACGACCGCACGCAGTTGCCTGTGCCGGGGCGGGTCCGTGAGTGCCAGCGTCATACCGCCGCCAGGGTCCTCGCCCCGGTAGGCGGGGCGCAGTAGCACGCCGCGGCGGGACGAGAATGTCTCCGGGTCGCGGTAGACGGCTCGGACGTCCTCGTACCGAGTCAGCGACCAGAATGCCGGCAGGTCGCCGTCGGGATGGCGCAGCACCGGCGCGTGGTGGCGCATCCAGCGCCACGCCCGGTGCGGGTCGCCCTCGGCGTGCAGCACCGGATCGGTGAGCCGGTGCAGGCAGACGGGCTCGTCCAGCAGCCGGGTCGGCTCAGCGGCGTGCGATGTGGATCGCATCCTCTTCTCCATCCCGTCGGATCAACTTTGTGCCAAGCTTGTCAAGAGGTTGCCATAAGTTGCCTAGTGCGGCAATGTTGGGTTCGGCCCTGATCGCCGCATCTTCCTCCGGAGGTCGTCCATGGAACGGGACCGCGCTCTCGACGTCGCTGTGACCGGGGTGTCCGCCCGTCTGCCGGGCGTGACCGACCTGGACTCGTGGTGGGACGCCGTTGAGGGCGGGGCGGTCCTGACCCGCCGAATGACCCGCGCCGAGTTACTCGACGCCGGCGTGCCGGCCGAAGTCGCCGGCGCGGCGGGCTACGTCCCCGTCCGCGGTGTACTTGCCGACGTCGATCGCTTCGACCACCGGCTGTTCGGTATCAGCGCCCGTGACGCCGAACTGATGGACCCACAGCACCGGTTGATGCTCGAGGTCGCCTGGTCTGCCCTGGAGGATGCCGGGATCACGCCGCAAGCGGCACCCGGCGACAGTACCGGCCGCAACATCGCCGTTTTCACCAGCGGCAGCGGCAGCGGCTACCTGCGAGCCATGCTCTCCGGCGGACCACTCGACCCGCTCACCCTGGACCAGGCCCTGCACGGCACCGAACCGGACTTCATCGCCAGTCTGATCGCCTACAAGCTCGGGTTGACCGGCCCGGCGCTGAGCGTGCAGACCGCCTGCTCCTCCTCGCTGGTTGCCGTGCACTTCGCCACGCAGGCCCTGATCAACGGCGAATGCGACACAGCCCTGGTGGCGGCCGCCGGCATCGACTTCCCGCAGGGCGGCCACCTGCACGTCGACGGCGGCATCCAGTCGGCCGCCGGGCAGTGCCGGCCGTTCGACGAGCACTCCGACGGTGTCGTGGCCGGTTCCGGGGTAGTGGCCGTGGTGCTGCGCCGGCTCGCCGACATCGGCGACGGCCCCGATCCGTACGGAGTTCTGCTCGGCGGTGCGGTCAACAACGACGGCGCCGCCAAAGCCGGCTACTACGCGCCCTCACTGACCGGTCAGGAGGAGGTGATCCGGACCGCCCTGGCCGTCGCCGACGTGCCCGGATCATCCATCGGCTATCTGGAGGCGCATGCCACCGGTACCCGGATCGGCGATCCGATCGAGTGGGCCGCGGCGAGCGCGGCGCTGGCTGCCATGGGTGCCGCACCGGGCCAGGTCGCCGTCGGCGCGCTCAAGGCCACCGTCGGCCACCTCGACGCGGCGTCCGGCCTGGCCTCGCTGATCAAGGCGATGCGGGTGGTCAGGGACGGCGTCGTCCCCCCCGTCGCCGGGTTCACCGCGCTCAACCCGCTGCTGGACGCCGAAGGATCGCCACTGCGCGTGCCGACGGCTGCGGAGCCCTGGACCGGGCCGGTCCCCCGGCGCGCTGGGATCAGCTCGTTCGGCATTGGCGGCACCAACGCGCACATGATCGTCGAGGCACCGGAGCCCGCGCCGGCCCGGCCCGTGGCACCCGTCCGGGACCGGGTGGTCATTCTGTCCGCCTCTGATCCGGAGGCTCTCGACCGGACGGTGGAACGGACGACAGCGCACCTGCGCCGCGAACAACCGGACCTCGCCGACGTCTCCGCAACTCTGGCCGTCGGTCGCGCCACGCTGCCGGAACGCCTGGCGGTGGTTGGCCGTGACAGCGCCGAAGTCGCCGAACTGCTGCAACAGCGCCCGCTGCGCACACGTGGCCGCGCGCCGGCCGGGCCGGTTCCGGTAGCCTTCCTACTCCCCGGCCAGGGCTCGCAGCGGCCGGGGATGGCTATCGGGTACGCAACGGCGCTGCCCGGATTCAGCATGGCGCTGCAGGAGTGCCTCGCCGTGTTCCACGATGAGCTGTCCGAGCGGCTGCGCCGCGCGCTGTTCGACCCCGCCTTCCCGGCCGACGAGCTAGCCCGCACAGAGCTGGCACAGCCGGCCCTGTTCGCGGTCGGCTACGCGACCGGGCGTGCCCTGGCCGGACTCGGCATGGCGCCATGCGCTCTCCTCGGCCACAGTCTCGGTGAGATCACCGCGGCGTGTCTCGCCGGCGTACTCGAGCTCGCCGATGCCGCTCGCTTCGTCGTCATCCGAGGGCGTGCCATGCAGTCCTGCCCGCCGGGCGCAATGCTGGCTGTCGGCTGCGATGCCGACACCGCCTGGGACCTGATCGCCGGATCGGGCGCCAACCTGACGCTGGCAGCGGTCAACAGTCCGGCCAGTTGCACCCTATCCGGCACCGAACAGGAGGTGGAACGGCTGCGCCGGCACATCGGCGACCGGGTCTTCGCCCGCCGGCTGCACACCAGCCACGCCTTTCACTCCCGGCTGATGGAGCCTGCGGTGCCCGAGCTGGCTGGGGCGCTCACCGGGGCGGCGCTACGTCCGGTGATGACACCGCTGGCCGGAAACCTGACCGGGAAGATTGTTCCGGTCGGCGGCACCGTCACCCTCGAGGCACTGGTAGAGCAGGTGTGCCGGCCTGTACTCTTCGGCGACGCCGTCGCCGCGCTTGCCCGGCAGCATCCGCACTGCGTAGCTGTGGAGGTCGGCCCTGGGCAAGCCCTTGCCACTGCGACCGCAGCCGCCGGGCTGACCGCAGTGCCGCTCGATCCCGGTGGCGGGGACCCCGGCCGGGCGATCCTCGAGGCCCTCGGCCGGCTGTGGACCCTGGGCGTGCCGGTGCCGCCACACGCCCTCGGGGCTGGCGAGGGTCGGCGCATCCATCTGCCTGGCTACGCCTTCGCCGGGCCCCGTCTGCTCGCACCCGAGGTGAACCGCAGCCCGATGGTAACGGCTACCACCGTTACCACGGCTACCACGGGAAATCCCGATCCCGAGGTGACGCTGCCGAAGCTCTGGGCCGAGGTACTCGGGCAGGACGATCTCGCCAAGGATGCGGACTTCTTCGCCCTCGGCGGCGACTCCCTGCTGATCACCCAGCTGGCCCGGCGCATCCATGACGAGTTCGGCGTCCGCGTCCCGCTGCGCGAACTGCTGGCGGGCCGGACGCTCGGCCGACAGACCGCGCTGGTCCACAGAGCCCTGACGAGCATCGCCAACGCCTGAGAAGGCGCGGCATCACCACCCCGTCCGACGGCTCCTGCGGACCGGACCATGCGGATGTCGCTGGTCCTCGGTCGGCGCGTATGGATTCTCGAGCCTCGGGACTACTTACGCGCGTGCAGCCTACGGATCCAGAAGTGGACGTGTCTCCGCGCTCCAGCCGTGACTTGCCGAGGCGGAAAGTCAAAGCTACTCTTTCCGCACTGGAAAGAGAGGGACCTATGGTCATCTTCCCCGACGACCCCACGCCGGATGAGGCGACGAGGGCCTTGACATCGATCGAGCAGATGAAGCAGTTCGGGCTGAGCAAAGGCCTGTATTCGCGGCGGTTTGCCGCAGCTGTGTCAGCGTGGTCCGCCGCCATGGGGGTCGCCACCGTCTTCGACGGCCCACTCGCTACATGGATCGTCGCGACCCTTCTCATCGCCGGGCTCGTGGCCCTCGGCGCGTGGCGGCACCGTGTCGTGGCGCGGGTGAGGGCCGTGCACGGCACTGCCGAAGCCTTCGCCATCGTCGTGGCCGTACCGCTGGTGATACTCGGACTCGGATTGTTCGCAGCTCAGGCGTTCGACGCGTCCCGGCAGTGGTGGATCCCGTCGGCGTCCGGGGCGGTCGCGGGTCTGATGCTCTTCACGGTGCTCGAGCTTCTGCGCCACTCGACTCGACGAAGGGTCACGGGACGACCGTCATGAGCGCCGGCACCCCCGCGTCCACAACAACGCCGTGGTGACCGTGCCACGCCTCGATCCGGTCATCCACGCGCCCCACCGCCTGCACATCTGTTCTCTGTTGACCCCCCTGGACGAGGCCGAGTTCCAGGTGCTGCGAGAGGCACTCGGGATCAGCGACTCGGCACTGTCCAAGCACATCAAACAGCTGGAGGATGCAGGCTACCTCAGGCTGCGCAGGGCTACGCTCAACGGTCGCCGACGGACGTGGGCGCAGCTGACGCGTACCGGACGGCGGGCCTTCGCCGCACATGTCGATGCACTGATGGAGATCGCATCGCTCGCGCACACCTCCCAGTAGTGTCGTGTGGTTGCCGACGCCGCGATCGGGGCCTCCCGTCGGCTCGCGGATCGGGACCGCGATCGAGACCCGCCCAGGGATCGCGGCCTGCACGGCTCGCACCGGCAACGCCGGATCGCTTCCTCGTCGTTTGCGTCCAAGGACCACGACATCTCCCCCCACCCGGTTTCCGACCACACCAGCGCCCCGACGAGCCCACCTGCGGCTCAGGACGACCGACGTGTCGACGACGCGCGCAGAGGAGTACGGACATCCGTGCGCATGACTTCTGAAACTGACGGCTGGTGACATCACCGCGATTGCGTGATCACCGGGCGAGCCGTTGACCAGGCGTTTCGGGGCCAGCTCGGTCTCTCCGGGGGCGTGACAAGCGGGTGAGGCCGCATCCCACCCGCCAGCGTCATCCCTCGCCCCCGCGTCGGCAGTCTGACCGGCGGTCGGCCGTGAGCTGATCGACGTGGGGCTATTAGGCCAGACGGGATCGCTGTTCGCAGAACCGGCCCGCCCGACAAGATCACAGTCTGGTCGTGAACCTCGGGGCAGGGTCGGTTCGTCATGTTGATGAAGCCTGCTGGCGGGCACGGACGATGCGGGCCGATCAAGGTTCGGCGACGGAAGCAGAGATGACGACATGCAGATGGACCGAACACAGGCACCGGGTTCGGCGGCGCTCCGCTGGCTCCGCGACACGGTCGCCATCGTCGGCGATGCCGAGGGTGGGACGATCGCGGAACTGGCCCGGTCGATCCCTCCGGTCGCCGGCGTTGTAACGGTCGTTGGGCAGCTCAGCGGACCGGCGGACTGGCGAGCGGTTACCGAGTCGCTCCCGATCGCGGTTCCCCCGCGCACCTCGGCGATGCTGGCTGTCGCCGGCGCCGGCTCAGCGGCGGTCGGCGTGGCGGGCCCGGCCCCGGCGGCGGTGGTCGCCGAGCAGCTCGGGTCCGAGGTGCTGGCCCCGGCCGGTCGGCTGCTCCTGGTTCCCGGTGCTGCACTGTTCGCCGTCGAAGGGTTCCGACGGTTCCGCCCGGGGGCAGCGCCGGTTCCCGCCGGGCGGCGGCACCCGGCGCCCGCCTGGGAGGCCACTATAGATTCTCTCTCGGCGGGCAGCAGCCACGGTCTGACCCGGGTCGCGATCCCGGCTGGCCTGTGGGTCTATCCGCAGCGACCGGATACGACCGCACCGGGACCGGACGATCTGGCCTACGCCATCCCGGTCGATGTGGAGCGGCCGGTCCTGCTGGTCGGGCGCCCCGGTCACCCGACACCTGATGTGGACGAGGTGGCGGCAGTGGTTGACGCCCTCCCGGTCGAGCTCCGTACCCGCCTGATCGTCGTGCCCTACGGCCCCGGAGCGATGGTCTGCCGAGAGCTGACCCGGACATTGTGTGACCGCTGGCGCGGCACCGTCACGATGGCTACCGGTCTGCCGACGCTGGACACGGCTGGCCGGACGGTGGCGATCGCTGTCGACGCCGAACCGGCACGCTGCTGGCCGCAACCCGTCCGCCAGATTGTCTTCCCGCCGTCCGGGGTGCCTCGGGTGATAGGGCCGGTCGAGGCGCTCGCCAGCCTGGCCTCTGCTGGATCCGCTCCGGCCGAGACCACCATCTACCGGTGGAACGAGCGATGGGTGGTCGAGGCCGTACAGTGCGGGTTGTGGGTCCGCCCGCCGTTCGCCGGCCGACACGGTCCGGTGGTGCGTGACCGGCCGTGGAATCCGGACAGACTGGAAGTCTTCGTCGGAGTGCCCGGCAACCCGCCAGGCGACGACGTCCGGTCGGTGATACACGAACTGTTGGCCCGGCTGCCTGCCGCGGCTCGTCGGCGGGTCGTGATCTCCCCGGTGGAGGTAGCGAGAGATCTGGGGCTGGGCCTCGCACCGAGTAGCGACGCGCCCGACATCGTGCTCGTCAACGACGGAACTGAACCGCCCGAGTGGTGGCGGGCCGATCCGCGGCTGTTCTCTGTGCTGGTTGGTTCCGCTGCCGGTGACCAGGTGGTGACCCAGGCCGGTGAGGTAGGACCGGGCGAGCTCGGCGAGATCGTCGCGACGCACGATGGATGGGCCGGGCGGCCGATCCTGTTGCTGTCGGCTGATCCGGTGCCACGCGAGTTCTGCCAACGGCTGTCCGACCAGATCCAGGCAGCGGTGGTCAACGGCGGCCCGCCCAACGGTGACTGGTCAGCAGTCCTGCCCCGGCGGATCGGGCGGGACGAGCCGAGATCGGTTCAGCTCACCGGCGCGTTTCCGTTTCTGGACGACGACCTGACGGCACTGGTCGAGGTGCCGCTGGGAGAATCGGCTCGGGCGGGCCGACCGGCGGACTTCGGTATCCGGTCGACGCTGGACCTACGAGTCAAGCGGGATGCTGCCGGCAAGGTGCATCACCGGGACGCAATGCCGCCGACCACCACGCCCATGCCCGACCCGGTACTCGTGGTCGGTCGGGGCCCGGACGCCGACCGCCCGTTCCGATTGTTCGACATCCCGGCCGGAGTGTGGTTCGTAGCCACCGCGGTCGCGACGCAACGGCCTGGATGGGCGCACAGTGGCGTCCGGATCAGGCTGGACGTCGAGCAGATTGACCAGGTGAACCTTCAGTTGCTCGCCAACTACCTCGGTGCCGAGGTCATGGTGCCTGCTGACCGGCTCCACGACCATCCAGGCGGAGACACCGCAGGCCTGTGGCATACGCGATCCCGCTCGCCAGCGGCGCACCGCAGTGAGCCGGCGCGGGCGTACGCCCACCTACCTCAGGCCGAGCACCCGGACGTCACGGCCGGCATCCGGTACGCAGTCGCCCTGCGCGGCCTGCCAAATCGTGCGGTACCTGCGGATCCGCCGGTCGTGTCAAATCCGCCGGTCGTGTCAAATCCGCCGGTCGCGCGTGCCCTGCTCGAACGGCCGGCACCGGTCTCTCGGCCCGCCGGGCGTGGCGAACAGGCGTGGGCCCCTGTCGAGGCACCGGGCGACCGAGTCGGTCCGGCGCCCGGCGGTCCGCTCGTCAACCGTCTCCACCAGCGAGCAGATGACGCCGAGCTTGCCGACCCTGAGACTGACGACGTCACCGAGCCGTCGGCTCATCCGACATCTGAGGTGATCCCCGCCGGGGTGGCCCCGACGGAAGTCAGGGCTGGGGAACCAGACGAAGTCGAGTCCGGGCCGGCGGCGGCCATCACCGAGCGGGACGCCGGGACGCCCGAGGCGCTGGTGATCCCGAGCCCGACGCGGCAGAAGCCGGTCACCGACCGGCCGCCGGCTCTGATCCCTGTGCCGGTGCCGGCACTGTCCGCTCCCACGGTACCGCTCCGGGTTTCGGCACCCGCCGAGCAGCCGGCCACACTGCACACCCGGCATGTGCGGGCTGGTCTCGTGGCGGCGGCATTCGTCGCGATCGTGGCGCTAGCCAGCGGTGCTGCGACGCAGATGCTGGACGCCGACGACGCGGTGGCCGAGCCACCCCCGTCGGATCTTCAGGTGACGACCGCACTGGCACCGACACTGGCGGCCATGCCCGGGGCCGAGGGCGTCGAGTCGGCTACCCCGCCGGTCACCCCGGCCGCCGCGCCGTCGACGGTTGCAGTCGGCCGGACAGAACCGGCACCGGGGCCGACGACCGCCGGCCCGCCGGCTCCGGTCCGGACGACCGCCCCGGCACCGGCCCCGGTCCGGACGACCGCCCCGGCCACGCCGGTCAGCGGGCGGACGAACTTGGGCGGTCGCAATCTGGCCCTCGGTGCCTCGGCGACCGCATCCAGCATCGAGGGCACGAACTGGGCGGCGAAGCTCGCCGTTGACGGCGACGGGAGCACCCGGTGGAGCAGCGCGTGGCAGGACCCGCAGTGGATCAAAGTTGATCTCGGTGAAAACTGGGTCGTTACCGAGGTACGCCTATTCTGGGAGTCCGCCCACGCGTCGGCCTACCGTGTGGAGCTGTCCCGCGACGGGGTGAACTGGACGACGGTGTTCAGCACCAGCAACGGGACGGGCGGCAGCCTGGTCGTTGACGTGCCGTCGCTCGTTGCTCGCTATGTGCGCATGTACGGCACCTCCAGATCGGGCACCTACGGGTACTCGTTGTACGAGTTGGAAGTACGTTGACGCCGAGGGGTTCGTGCGCCGCCGCCTGCGGCGGTGCACGAAGCCCAAGCACGGGAACGGATCTGGAACCGGCATGACGCGCGTTTGGTACTTGGACTGCGACGCCCGACGACGAGCGGTACCCGGAGCTGCTGAAGGACCGGGGCCAGCGGACAAGGCGTGCGCCGACGGTGCGGCCGTGATGTCGCCGATCACGCGCAACCGCAGCCGGTAGTTGACGAACTTCTACATGATGCCGCCCGGAATGGCCGGGTTGCAATCGGCGGCGAGCATGCTCACCCGGCCCGGCCCCCCGCTCTGCGTACCACATGCAGCCGCAGCCGCAGCCGTCAACGCGGTCGTGGGCGTCTTGGGTGTTCGCTGGGCGCTCCCCGCATAGCGGGTCATATCCGACAAATCTGGCCGAATAGAGGGTGGGCTAGCCATCGACTGGTGGCTATTTTGCCAGGTCATGTGGTGGGCCGCCTGGGACTCGAACCCAGAACCTAAGGATTAAAAGTCCTCAGCTCTGCCGATTGAGCTAACGGCCCGTCAAGGGCCAACCCTACTCCGCCTGGCCGCGGCTGCTGCATCCGCCCGTCTGCTGCCCGGGTCTGGGGCTGTCGCGGCTGACGGGTGACGGCGGGTGTCGGTGTACGGGCTCCAGTGCAGAGCCAGGTACGCCAGACGTACACACGCCGGGATGTCTGCCGATTCGGATCCGCCGGCGGCTGCGGACGCAGTGGCCTCCATCCGCTGTTCACGCTGGGTTACCAAGAGAGTTGGGTAGGTGCACCGGCTCGCGGCAGATCCGGATGGCGGCCTCGCCGTCCCGACGGTGTACCTGGCCTGTTGAATACCGGGTTCGGAGCTTCGGTCAGTGTTCGACGTCCGGCCGGAACCGGGCCGGCCGTACGCCGGCCAGTTGCTCAGCCTCGATTCCGTCCACGATTTCTGCGGCGACGAGCCGCGCGACGGTTGGGGCCAGAGTGACGCCGGAATGCATCACGGCGACGTAGACGCCGCCCACGCCCGGAACGGGACCGACGATCGGTAGCGCGTCGGCCGGCATGGGCCGGGTCCCAAGGCGCGCACTGACCAGGTGGACGTCCTCGGCGTCGAACGTGGCGACGAGGCGGCGCAGCACCCTCTCGCCTGCTCTCTGCAAGTCCTCGTGACTGGTCTCCCCCTGATAGCTAGTGGCAATCAGCAGGTGACCGTCGGTGGCTTCACGAACCTCCAGATCCGGGGTGGCGACCAGCGTGCGAACCAGGCCAGGTGGCCCGCTAAGGCGTATCAGCAGCGCTGGCGACGGCGCGACGGGCAGATCGAACCCCAGCGGCCCGCACAACAAGGGGGCGTCGACACCGGCGGTCACCACGACGATGTCGGCGGGCAGGTTGCCGGCGGATGCCCGCACTCCCACGACCCGGCCGTCGCGCATAGTCAACGCGGTGACGGCGGAGTTGGCTATCAACTGTGCGCCATGGTTCTGAGCCGCACGCACCAGCGCCTGTGTCACGGCAACCGGATCGACCGCTCCGTCGCTCCCGAGGTGCAGGGCGCGCGTCGGCGGTACTCGCAGGCGCGGCTCCACCCATTCGACCTCCGCAGCGTCGAGGAGACGCTCCGCCGGTCCCGTGCGGACATCATCGAGCTGGTCCGCACCCCATATCAAAGCGCCATGCCAACGCACCCGCACGCCCGGCACGTCCTGCTCCAGGCACCGGTAGTCCGGCACGACGTGGCACCGTAGGGAAGTGCTGGCGTCCGGCACGTCCGCCCCGCGTGGACCACCGATCCAAGCGAAAGAGTCTGCGGTCACTCCACAGGCTGGAACCGATTTGTCCAGCAGAACGACCTCGGCTCCAGCCCGCGCCACCTCGAACGCCACGGCAGCGCCGACGATCCCGGCGCCCACGATCACCACTCGTGTCAACTACTCTCGGATCCCTCGCTCCGCGACAAGCCGGCATCAGCCTCTCGTACGCGTCGACCCACATAGCGACCATACCTAGAAACGCGGCTTCCGCTCATCGGCAGATCCGCGCGTCGAGGGATCGACAGTGCCCAGCGAACCCTCACGCAACGTCACCAACCTTGACCGTCGCCACGTCGAGGGGTGGCTCTGTCAAGTTTTCGGTGTAACTGAGGTGAAATAGCTACTTGCGTCCGGTACGGAGTCGGCCGTCGAAGGCGATCTCGAAGGCGTTCAGGGCCGCCTTCCAGCGGATGGCCCAGCGTTTGCGTCCGGTGCCGGTGGGGTCCAGGGACATCACCGCCAGGTACACGCACTTGAGCGCTGCCTGCTCGGACTCCGCTGGCAAATTCGCTGTGTGTCGCTGCCAGGCGGGTCGGGCGTGGCTGCTCAGGCTGTTGTCTGGTGGTGACGGAGCTGATGGTCGGGAGTGGTGGCGATGTCGTTG
>NZ_JBHMIN010000028.1:0-84739 GCF_048060215.1 Micromonospora sp. LOL_021
ACTCCACCTGACCCACTTCGAATACAAATACCTGACGGCAAGTCGCTGAGATCAGCTCAATTGATCTTTGTCATTCATTCTTGCACCACGCGTCCCCCATCGGGACGACAATGGACGCCTTCTCGAATTTCCCACTCCTCCACCCTGGACTTCCCCGCTTCCCACATGAAAGATGGGCTTTGCCCTCGTAGCAACAACATCCGTCACGGGGCAACCTCTGCCCACCACAAAGCAATTCTGTAGAGAGCTGGAGGAAACGAATGTCTGGAGCAGCGAGCGCATATCTGATAGCGGAGCTCCGCCGCCGCCGCGAGTTGGCCGGGCTCACCCAGGAGCAGTGGGGCGCCGCCCTGCACTGGTCGGCCCAGCACGTCAGCGCGGTCGAGCGCGGCGCCCGGCCGATCCGGCTCGACTACCTGGCCACCATCGACCGGGTCTTCAACTGCGACTACTCGACCCTCTGGGAGCTGCTGCTGCGCACCGAGCGGGCCCCGGTCTGGCTGCGCCCGTGGCTGGAGCACGAGCGGGAGGCAATCATGCTGCGCTGCTACGAGCCGCTGCTGGTGCCCGGCCTGCTGCAGACCGAGGCGTACGCCCGCGTCATCCTCACCCATGCCGGGGTGGCGATCGACGACGTCGACACCACCGTCGGCGACCGGCTCGGCCGGCAGGAAATCCTGCACCGCGCCGAGCGGCCGTGCCGCTTCGTCGGGGTGATCGACGAGGCGGTGCTGACCCGGGCGGTCGGCGGCCCGGCGGTGATGCGCGAGCAGGTCCTGGCGCTGATCGCCGCCTGCGACCGGCCCAACGTCTCGATCCAGGTGGTGCCGGCCGGGGTCGGTGCCTACCCGGGGCTGAACGGCCCGTTCACCCTGGCCAGCCTGGACGGCCGGGCGGCCGGCTTCGTCGACGGGCCGTTGGAGGGCCAGACCATCGAGTTGGAGGCCGATCTGACCAGACTGGAGCATGCCTGGGAGTCGCTGCGGGAGTACGCTCTGCCCAGCGAGCAGTCCGTGGCGTTGATGCAGGAGGCAGCCGACAGATGGGCATGACGACCGATCCTCGACCGGCCTGGCGGACCAGCAGCCGCAGCAACGGCACCGGCGGCAACTGCGTCGAAGTCGCCGACAACCTGCCCGGCCGGGTCCTGGTCCGCGACAGCAAGGACCGCACCGGCGGCAACCTCACCTTCTCCCCCGCCGCCTGGCGGACCTTCGTCAGCCGCACCGGCCGGTAGTCAGACCGGCAGGTAGCCCCGGGTCCGGTCACCTCGCCGAGCTCGTCCGCGTCCGCGTCCGCGTCCGCTCAGACTGTGCAAACCACGCCTGGGCGGACGCGGGGACGAGCAGGAGCACCACCAGGATCAGACCGACCGGCACCGACACGACACCGAGGATGATCGCGGTGATCAGCGAGCCGCGTCGGCCCTGCCACAGTCCGTGCATCACCGAGCCGAAAATGGCTCCGATGACCACGCCTCCGATGGACAGCGCCCAGAACTCGATCAGCACACCGAGGACGACGAGCGCGAGTCCCAGCGCGACGCCGAGTGCGTAGCCGGCAACGGCGATGATCACCGGCACTGGCGGAGTCCTGCGGCGAGCCTCCGAGTCGACGTCCGGTGCCGGCACAGCTGACGTCGACCGACCGGTAGTCCCGGACAACCGCTGGTCGGCAGCGGCGGCCGCGACCAGCCATTCGATCTCGGCGCGGCTCAGGTCGTACTGTCGCTCAAGCTCAGCGACGTCGCGGCCCGCCGTGTACTCCGCGACCACCCGCTCGTACTCGGCATCCCACTGCATGTACAGAAAGTAGCCGACTGCACCATTTTTCGATAGGCCAGGTCCGATGCCGCCGATCGGTCAGGGCGGCGGCACCGCACCACCATCAGCCCTGGGCGCCGAGGCGGGACAGGATCAGCTCCCGGACGGTACGCGCGTCCGCCTGGCCCCGGGTCGTCTTCATCACCGCGCCGACCAGCGCACCGGCCGCCGCCACCTTGCCGTCGCGGACCTTCGCCGCGATGTCCGGGTTGGCGGCGATCGCCTCGTCGACGGCGGCGGTCAACGCGCCGGTGTCGGAGACCACCTCCAGGCCGCGCGCGGTCATCACCTCGGTGGGCGTGCCCTCCCCGGCGGCCACCGCCTCCAGGACGGTACGGGCCAGCTTGTCGTTGAGCTTGCCGGCGTCGACCAGCCCCTGCAGCTCGGCCACGTGCGCCGGGGTGACCCCCAGCGCGGTCAGCTCCACACCGGACTCGTTGGCCCGGCGGGCCAGCTCACCCAGCCACCACTTGCGGGCACCGGCCGGGGTGGTGCCGGCGGCGATGGTTTGCTCGATCAGCTCGACCGCGCCGGCGTTGACCACCGACTGCATGTCGTGGTTGGTCAGCCCCCACTGCTCCTGCAGCCGCTTGCGGTGCACCCGGGGCAGCTCCGGCAGGGCCGCCTTCAGCTCGGCCACCCAGGCGGCGTCCGGGGCGAGCGGCACCAGGTCCGGCTCCGGGAAGTAGCGGTAGTCGGTGGCGGTCTCCTTGGACCGGCCCGACGTGGTGTCGCCGCTGTCCTCGTGGAAGTGCCGGGTCTCCTGCACGATCCGGCCACCGGCGTCGAGCACCGACGCCTGGCGCAGCATCTCCGCGCGTACCGCCCGCTCCACCGACCGCAGCGAGTTGACGTTCTTGGTCTCGGTGCGGGTGCCCCACTCGGTCTGCCCGACCGGGGTCAGCGACGTGTTCACGTCGCAGCGCAGCGAACCCTGCTCCATCCGCACGTCGGAGACGCGCAGCGAGCGGATCACGTCCCGCAGCTCGGTGACGTACGCGCGGGCCACCTGCGGTGCCCGGTCACCGGTGCCGGGGATCGGCTTGGTGACGATCTCCACCAGCGGAATGCCGGCCCGGTTGTAGTCGACCAGCGACTCGGTCGCCCCGTGGATCCGCCCGGTCGCGCCGCCGACGTGCAGTGTCTTGCCGGTGTCCTCCTCCAGGTGCACCCGCTCGATGCCGATCCGCACCATCTCGCCGTCGACCTCGACGTCGAGCCAGCCGTCCACGCACAGCGGCTCGTCGTACTGGCTGATCTGGTAGTTCTTTGGCATGTCCGGGTAGAAGTAGTTCTTCCGGGCGAACCGGCACCAGTCGGCGATCGAGCAGTTCAGCGCCAGCCCGATGCGGATCGTCGCCTCGATCGCCGTCTTGTTCGCCACCGGCAACGAGCCGGGCAGGCCGAGGCAGACCGGGCAGACCTGGGTGTTCGGCTCGGCACCGAACCCGGTCGGGCAGCCACAGAACATCTTGGTGTTGGTGCCCAGCTCGACGTGCGTCTCCAGGCCGATCACCGGCTCGTAGCGGGCGACGACATCCTCGTACGCGGGCAACGCGGTCGTGCTCATCACATGCTCCAACTCTGGGCGCGGCACCGAAGCGACCGCACCAGCCTAGTAGCCACCATCGTCGGGCTCATCGGTCCGCCCGGTAACCGAGCGCGGTCAGCGCGTCCCGGGTGTCGTCCCACCATCGCCGGTACGCCGGCACCTGCTGCAGCCTGTTCAGATCGACCAGCTCGCCCAGCTGGCCGAGGTGGTCCCCGACGGATCTGCTGACCCGGCGCGTCACGTCGTTGAGCATCTTCTTCGGGTCGGCGATCTGCTCCACCTGGCGTGGACGCCCCGGCAGGCCCATCTCGGTATCGGTCCACCGGACGCCGAGAGCGTTGCGCAGTGCCTGACCGTCGGCGAGCAGCCAGGCCTCGGTTTCCCGAACCGGCACCACCGCGACGAGTTGCTCCCGGCGGTCGACCCAACGCTTCCGGAGCGGTTCCAGCCACTCCCGGTGTACCCGTTCGGCGTTCGCGCCCTGGTCACGGTGAAAGAAGACAATCGTGAACCCACCGCCGCTGCGGTCGACCATGCTGATCACGTCGTCGATACCTGCCGGCCCGGTCCGGTCCCGCAGCGGTTGTACGTCGGCTACGTACACCGTTTCATCGAACTCGGTCAGGCACAGTCCTTCCAGTGAGCGTGCCAGCAGCCGGGGCAGGAAGCGGTCATCACTGAGGCCTTCGGAGATCAGTGCGGTTGAGAGGTAGCGCATCAGCGGTCCAGCGTCTCCAGAACCTCGAATTCGGCAATCTCTGCCTTGGTGACCACACCGCTGGGCCCTTCGAGATCCGACGCAAGCTGATCACCACCGATCAGGCGGCTACGGGTGATTCGGCTGCGCGGTTCACCCTTGCGAACCCGGGTCACCACGTCCAGGTAGACCGCATGGAGCCGTCCCCCGTCCTCGCCGCGTTCCAACGCCCGCAGGATCGCAGGCGAGTGGCTGCTCAGAATCAACTGGGTCAATCGATTGCCGTCCGCTTCGTCGCGCGGCTCCAACGACCGTTCGACCAGGGCCCGCAGGTACCGCACGAACTGGGCAAGCCGCTGCGGGAAGATGCCGTTCTCCGGCTCCTCGAAGCAGATCAGCCCGGCCCCACGCCGATCGTAGAGCGCGGCGAGCAGCGCGATCGCCCGCAGCGTCCCGTCAGAGGCGACCCGGGCCGAGAACGGTGCCTCGTCGCGGGTCAGCACTTCGACCTGACGCTGCCGACGCGCCTCGTCTTCGGCGAGGCGGACCCGGACCACTCCTGGTATCACTTCGGCCACGTCGGCGGAAAGGTCGTTCAACGCGCCCTCCGGCCGGTCATCGGTGCCCGTCTCCACCGCCAGATAGCGCAACGTGTTTGCCAGATGCGCCCCATTGGCGGCCAGGCTGTCCGAGTCGTCGTACGAATCCGGGGTGCGCAGAGCGCTCGGGTCCAGATGCAGCAGCCGCCACGACTGCAACTCCCGCTTCAGCGCGTACAGCAGCGGGAAGTCGGTGGCAGTGGTCAAACTGGACAGCACGGTCGCCGTCGCCGCCGTCGCCGGCAGCTTCCGCTTGCGGCCCTGGTTGCCCTGTTGCCGGATGCTGAAGACCGCGCGACCCTGCTCGTCCTGCTCAGTCTCCAGCAGCTCCCGGCCACCGCCGCGGTAACTGGCCACCTGCTTCCACCGCGGGATCAATGCCCGCAACGCGTCGTCGTCGGACTTGGGGATCCGGTACGCGGCCTCCCGCACCACGTACGGCCGACGGGTGCCGCTGCTACTGGTGAGCCGCAGCTCGATCGCCAGCTCGTAGCGCAGCCGGGAGTGGTTGACCTCGGCGGTGTCGCCGAACGCGTCGGTCACCGACGGCCCCAGCAGCACCTCGACCGCGAAGGTCATCACCGGTGTCTGGCTGCCGTCGGTGTGCCGATGGAACAGGTCGGGGACTTCCCCGCGCATCTGCTGGGCGGCCTCCAGCAGCGGATCGCCGGCCAACCGGGACAGTAACTGGATCGCGTCGAACAGATTCGACTTGCCGGCCGCGTTCCGCCCGATGATCACGAGAAACGGCGGCACGTCCAGCGTGAACTCGCGGAACGACTTGAAGCCGTCGATCTCGATCCGGGTCAGCACGTCGTGGCTCAGAGCTCCGGCGGGGTGAGGGTGCCGACCGCCGACTCCAGGGCCGCCGCGACCCGGTACATCCGGTCGTCGGCCATCGTCGGCGCCATCACCTGCAACCCGACCGGCAGCCCGTCGGCCAGCCCGCATGGCACCGAAATGGCCGGGCCGCCGTACAGGTTGGTCGGGATAGTGAACAGGTCGGCCAGATACATCTGGTACGGGTCGGCGGTGCGCGCCCCGAGCGGGAACGCCACGAACGGCGTAGTCGGCGAGATCAGCACGTCGACCTGCTCGAACGCGGCGGTGAAGTCGCGGGTGATCAGGGTACGGACCTTCTGCGCCTGCCCGTAGTAGGCGTCGTAGTAGCCGCTGGACAGCGCGTACGTGCCGAGCATGATCCGCCGCTTGACCTCGGGGCCGAAGCCCTGGTCGCGGGTCAGCGACATGACCTCTTCCAGGGACCGGTTGCCGTCGTCGCCGCTGCGCAGCCCGTACCGGACGCCGTCGTAGCGGGCCAGGTTGGACGAGCATTCGCTCGGCGCGATCAAGTAGTACGCCGGCAGCGCGTAGTCGAAGTGCGGGCAGGAGACCTCGACGACCTCGGCACCGAGCTTGGCCAGCGCGTCGACGGCGTCGCGGAACGCGGCCAGCACGCCCGGCTCGACGCCCTCGCCGGTGGCGAACTGGGTGACCAGGCCGAGGCGCACCCCGGTCAGGTCGCCGGAGGCACCGGCGCGGGCGGCTTCGACCACCGGCGGCACGGCGGCCGGGATCGAGGTGGAGTCATGCGGGTCGTGCCCGGCGATCGCCTCGTGCAGCAGCGCCGCGTCGAGCACGGTCCGAGCGCACGGTCCGGGGGTGTCCAGCGAGGAGGAGAAGGCGATCAGCCCGTACCGGGAGGTGCCGCCGTAGGTCGGCTTGGCGCCGACGGTGCCGGTGACCGCGCCCGGCTGGCGGATCGAGCCGCCGGTGTCGGTGCCGATCGCCAGTGGAGCTTCGTACCCGGCGACCGCCGCCGCGCTGCCGCCGCCGGAACCGCCGGGGATCCGGGTCAGGTCCCACGGGTTGTACGTCGGCCCGTACGCCGAGTACTCGGTCGACGAACCCATCGCGAACTCGTCCATGTTGGTCTTGCCGAGGATCGGCATCCCGGCGGCGCGCAGCCGGGCGACGATCGTCGCGTCGTACGGTGGCCGCCAGCCGTCGAGGATCTTCGACCCGGCGGTGGTCGGCACGCCCTTGGTGGTGACGACGTCCTTGACCGCGATCGGTACGCCGGCCAGCGGGCCGAGCGGCTGCCCGGCGGCGCGGGCGGTGTCGACGGCCTGCGCGGCGGCGAGCGCACCGTCGGCGTCGACGTGCAGGTAGGCGTGCACCCGTTCGTCGACGCCGGCGATCCGGTCCAGGTGGGCGCGGGTCACCTCGACGGCGCTGGTGTCACCGTCGGCGATCAGCCCGGCCAGCTGTGCGGCGGTCATCCCGGTGAGTTCGGACATGGTTCAGACCTCCTCGTCCAGGATGCGCGGCACCCGGAACCGGCCGTCCTCGGCGTCCGGGGCGGCGGCGAGCGCGGCGTCGCGGTCCAGACCGGGCACGACGACGTCGTCGCGCAACACGTTGGTCAGCGGCACCGAGTGCGAGGTGGGCGGGATGTCGTCGGCGGCGACCTCGCCGATCCGGGCGACGGACTGCAGGATGACGTCGAGCTGGCCGGCGAACGTCGCCAGTTCGTCCTCGGTCACGGCCAGCCGCGACAGTCGCGCCAGGTGCGCGACCTCCTCGCGGGAGATGGCGGCCATCTGCGCCCCCTTCGTACGGTGATCGAACGGTTGGCCCCGGATCCTCGCTCAGCGTGGCGAACCGGGCCGGACCCGACGAGTCTATTTCTCCGGCGGGCCGGCCGAGTCATCGGGCAGGCCGGGCGGGTCTGGCCGCCGGTCTGGCGGCCCGTCGGCCGAGTCATCGGGCAGGCCGGGTGGGACGCCGCGCGGGCCGGGGACCAGTGGACGGTACCGGGCCAGCCAGCTGACCAGTTCGTCGGCGGGCATCGGCCGGGCGTAGAACCAGCCCTGGGCGACGTGGCAGCCGAGCGCGTACAGCCGCCGCCAGGAGGCGTCGTCCTCGACGCCTTCGGCGACCACCCGCAGCCCGAGCGCCCGGGCCAGCTCGATCACCGAGCGGACGATGGCCGCGTCGTCGGTGTCGGCGGCCATGCCGAGTACGAACGAGCGGTCGATCTTGACTTCGGACAGTGGGAGCCGGCGCAGGTGCTGCATGGACGAGTAGCCGGTGCCGAAGTCGTCCAGGGCGATCGCCACCCCGATCGCGTCGAGCCGCGAGATGGTGGCCAGTACCCGCCGGGGGTCGGCCATCAACGCCCCCTCGGTGATCTCCAACTGGAGTTGCTCCGGTGACAGGTTGTAGCGGGTGAGCCGGTCGGAGATCTGGTCGGCGATCTCGCCGGTGTGCAGGTCCCGGACGCTGACGTTGACGGCTGCCCGCATGGTGATCCCGGCGGCGGCCCACTTGGCGATCTGCTCGACGACGTCGTCGACGACCCGGCGGGTGAGCAGGCGCATCACGGCGCTCTGCTCGGCGACCTTGATCAACTCTTCCGGGTCGACCATGCCGCGACGCGGATGCCGCCAGCGCAGCAGCGCCTCCACCCCGACCACCTCGCCGGTCGCGACCTCCACCTGCGGCTGGTAGTACATGGTGATCTCGCCGACGTCGTCGACCTCCCGACCGGAGTCGGCCGCGTGCGCGCCGTTGACGTCGAGCACCCGACGCAGGTCGGCGAGGAGGCTGAGCCGTTCGGGCGTGTTGTGGTCCGACTCGGCGGCGTAGACGGCGGTGCCGTCACCGGTGTCCTTGGCGTCGTACATCGCGACGTCGGCGTGTTGCAGCAGGGTGGCGAAGTCCCCACCGTGCTCGGGATAGAGGGCGATGCCCACCGATCCGCCGACGTCCAGCGGCAGACCGTCCAGGGCGACCGGCTCGGCGAGCGCGGTCACCACCTGATCGGCGATCTCCCGCGCCTCGTCCGCGCCGGTGAGCCGGGTGGCCAGGATGGCGAACTCGTCACCGCCGAGCCGGACCACCAGGTCCTGCGGCCGGACCACCATGGCCAGCCGCAGCCCCACCTCGACCAGCAGCCGATCGCCGACCAGATGCCCGAGCGCGTCGTTGACCCGCTTGAACCGGTCCAGGTCGAGCAGCAGCAGCGCCATCCGGGAGTCCGGCGCTCCGTGCCGCAGCGCGTCGGCGTGAGCCGGCACCTGATCGGCGATCTCGACGATCAGTGCCTTGCGGTTGGCCAGCCCGGTCAACGGGTCGAGCCGGGCCGACCGCTCCTGCTCGCTGGCCAGCGCGGCCATCCGGTAGACCGCGTACAGCGGCACCAGCACCAGTGGAATCAGCGCCGGGTCGACCTGTGCGGCGACCACCAACACCGGTCCGAGCAGCAGCAGCGATCCGGTGGAGGACAACTCGAAGCCGATGCCACGGCGGGCCGACCGCCACCACCGGCCGCCGAAGCGCAACCGGATCGCCAGGGTGACCGTGCTGTAGTTGACCGCCGACCAGGCGGCCGCCGCGCCGACCGCCACCGCGACGTCGCTCCAGGCCAGCTCCGCGGTGCCGGCGAAGGCACCCGGCCCGGCCAGCCCGGCCACCGCCGCCGCGGCGGCGAGCGCCAGCGCGTACTGCGAGCTGTTGAACAGGGCCCGCCACGGCACGTGCCGGGCCCGCCAGGCGAAGACCGCCACCGCGACGGCCTGCACCGCGACCGCCGGGCCGAGACCCCAGGCGAGCAGGATGGCGAAGGTGAAACAGACCGACGGGAAGACTTCGGATCGGCGCCGCCGGCCGGGTGGGGTGAACGGTCGGGCGTCGCCGAGCACCGCGAGCAGGGCCATCAGCCAGAATGCCGCCGGCAGGTCGGAAATCTGGGCGGGCAGGTTCAGCAACGGTACGGCGCAGACGGCGAGCGCCGCAGCGGTCACGCCGCCGACAAAGCCGAAGAACCCAGGCGCGCGTTCCGAAGGAACGGAGTTCCGCAATGCCGCGGCCTCCATCTGCCCTCCCGTCGCGCTCCCGTGGCCCGCTTCGCCGACTCAGCACGAGCCGGGCGTCCCGCCGACGTCCTACACCTTAAGGAGGGACGGCCGGCGGGTCAGGAGCGAAGCGCGGTCGTGACTGATTTGAGACGCGGTCGGCGAATGCCCGACGCGGGGTTTCCTGGCCGCGTCGAGAAATGGCGTCCGCCAATTGCCGGAGCTAGCGGCGATGGTCCGCGCCGGATCACCGCTAGCTGGCGGCGGCGGGCTCGGTCGCGTCGGCGGGTTCCGCGGACGCGGATGCCTCGGCGGGCTCGGCCGGCTGATCCGGTTCGTTGACGGCGACGGCCCGGGCCGCGTCCACCCCTTCCTCGAGGAGCACGCCGAAGCCTGCCTCGTCGAGCACCGGGACACGCAGCGAGACGGCCTTGTCGTACTTCGATCCCGGGCTGTCACCGACCACCACGAAGCCGGTCTTCTTCGACACCGACCCGCTGACCTTGCCGCCACGGGACTGCACCGCCTCGGCCGCCTCGTCGCGGGAGTAGCCGGCGAGCGAACCGGTGATCACGACGGTGACGCCGGCCAACGGGCGCGGCGCCTGGTCGTCACCGGCTTCCTCGACCATCCGCACGCCCGCCGCGCGCCAGCGCCGGACCACCTCCTGAGCGTGCGGGGCGGCGAACCAGTCGGCGGCGGCCGCGGCGATCACCGGACCGACCCCGTCGACGTCGACCAGTTGCTCCTGGCTGGCGGCTGCGATCGCGTCGATCGCGCGGAACTCGCGGGCCAGCGCCTGGGCGGCGACCGGGCCGACGTGCCGGATGGAGAACGCGACGATGATCCGCCACAGCGGCCGTTGCTTGGCCTCGGCGAGGTTGGCCAGCAGTTTCTTCGCGTTCTCGGTCAGCTCCCCGCTCTGGTTGCGGAAGAACTCGACTCCGGACAACCGATCGGCGTCAAGATCGAAAAGGTCGCCGATGCTCTGCACGGCACCGGAATCGACCAGGGCGATCGCGGACCGCTCCCCCAGCGCCTCGATGTCGAGAACACCGCGACCGGCAATGTACTCCAGCTTGCGGGTCAACTGCGCCGGGCAGTCGAGATTCGGACACCGGATGTCGGCGTCACCTTCTTTTTCGTAGCGCAGCTCGGTGCCACACTCCGGGCACTCGGTCGGCATGACGAACTCGCGCTCGGCGCCGGTCCGCAGATCGACGACCGGGCTGACCACTTCTGGAATGACGTCGCCCGCTTTCCGCAGGACCACCATGTCGCCGATCAGTACCCCTTTGCGGGCCACCTCTCCGGCGTTGTGCAGGGTGGCGAAGCCGACCGTCGAGCCGGCCACCTTGACCGGGTCGAGCACCGCGTACGGGGTGACCCGCCCGGTCCGCCCGACGTTGACCTTGATGTCGAGCAGCCGGGTGTTGACCTCCTCCGGCGGGTACTTGTAGGCGATCGCCCAGCGCGGGGCGCGACTGGTGGAGCCGAGACGGCGCTGAACCGACACCTCGTCGATCTTGACGACCACGCCGTCGATCTCGTGCTCCACCTCGTGGCGGTGCGAGGCGAAGTGGGCGATGAAGTCACGTACCCCGTCGCGGTCGCCGACCACCTGCCAGCGTTTGCTGATCGGCAGCCCCCAGTCGGCCAGCTGCCGGTACGCGTCGGACTGGCGTACCGGCTCGAAACCCTTGCGCGCCCCCAGACCGTGCACCACCATGCGCAGCCCGCGTCCGGCGGTGATCCGGGGGTCCTTCTGCCGCAGTGAGCCGGCGGCGGCGTTGCGCGGATTGGCGAACGGCGCCTTCTCCTGGGCGACCAGGCTGGCGTTGAGCTCGTCGAACGCGGCCACCGGGAAGTAGATCTCGCCGCGCACCTCCAGCAGCTCGGGTGCCTCGCCGGCCAGCCGCTCCGGGATCTGCCGGATGGTCCGCACGTTGGGGGTGATGTCCTCGCCGACCCGGCCGTCGCCCCGGGTGGCCGCCCGGGTCAGCACCCCCCGCTCGTAGGTGAGGTTGACCGCGAGGCCGTCGACCTTCAGTTCGCACAGGTAGTTGACCGGGCCACCGGCGTCGCGCTCCACCCGGTCGGCCCAGGCGGTGAGCTCGTCGTCGTCGAAGGCGTTGTCCAGGCTCATCATCCGCTCGGCGTGGTTCACCGGGGCGAACTGGGTGGCGTAGGCGTAGCCCACCCGCTGGCTGGGCGAGTCCGGCGTGCGCAGCGACGGATGCCGCTCCTCAAGCTGGTTCAGCTCCCGGATCAGCTGGTCGTACTGCCCGTCGGAGATCTCCGGCGCGTCGAGGACGTGGTAGCGGAACTGGTGGCGATCGATCTCCTCGGCGAGCGTGGCGTGCCGCTCCCGGGCGGCCGCGTCGGGCTCCTCACCGGTCTGCGCCTGCTGGGCGGCGCTGACCTGCTGCGGAACGACTTCCTCGGACACCGGCTGACCTCCGTGTTCAGATCTACCTGCGCACCGTATCGGTCGGCACCGACATTCGCGGATACCGGCCGGCGGGCCGACGCAGTCACCCGCGTGGCGGACCGGTCACCCGCCCTGAACGAGGTTGAACACGGCCACCCCGGCGCACCACAGGAAGCACAGCACGAAGACCACCACCAGCACGGCGACGATCAACCCGCGGTACATCCGCCACCAGCCGCGCCGACCGGCGGCCGGGTCACCGTCGCTGTCACCGTGGTAGCTCATCGCCACCAACGGTAACCGCTGTTTCCCGCCCGGCGCGCCGTTCCGCCCGCCGACGCCGACGGCACTCCACCGCCGGCCGCCGGCCGGGTCAGCCCTCGGCCAGCCGCCGGCCGGCGTCTCGGCAGGCGGCGAGCGCCGCCCGGGCGTACGACATGGTCGCCCCGGCCAGCCCGCACGCCGGGGTCACCACCACCTGGTCGGCGGCCCGCTCCGCCGGAAACCCCAGCTTTGACCAGAGGGTACGGACCTGTCCCGCCGCCCGCGCCGAGGTCGGTGCCGCCGCGCCGGACGCCACCCCGGTAGCCGGCACCACCCCGGCGAACAGCCCCATCCCGGCGTCGATCGCCTCACCGACCGGGTCCAGGTCGGTGAGCAGGTCCAGGTCGGCGGCGATCGCGACGGCTCCGGCTGCCCGCAGCAGACCCACCGGCAC
This sequence comes from Micromonospora sp. LOL_021, assembly GCF_048060215.1. Taxonomy (NCBI): domain Bacteria; kingdom Bacillati; phylum Actinomycetota; class Actinomycetes; order Micromonosporales; family Micromonosporaceae; genus Micromonospora; species Micromonospora sp. LOL_021. The sequence continues at coordinate 12,680 of NZ_JBHMIN010000028.1, forward strand.
ACCGGCGGCGCAGCAGTGCACCACCACCGGCACACCGACGCCGGTGATCACCTCGGCGAGCAGGTCCCGGACGGTGCCGGCGGCGACCGCCCGGTAGGTGTGCAGACCGCTGTCGGTGCGCAGCGTCCCGGCCAGCACGGCGGGCAGCGAGGGTTCGTCGAGTTGGAGCAGCAGCCGCGCACCCGGCACCCGGCGGGACACCTGCGCGACGTGCTCCCGCAGGCCCTCGGTGAGCGAGGCGGCCAGGTCATGTACGGCACCGTGGTCGCGGACCAGCCGCCCGCCGAGGCCGAAGTCGAGAGCGGCGGCCAGCGTCCACGCCCCGGCGGCCTGCAGTTTGAGGGACCCGGTATAGCCGTCGGCCTGCTCGGTCAGCTGGTCGAGGTCCCGTTCCCGCAGGTCGAGTGCGCGACGCAGGTCCCGGCCGGGTCGGGCGGCGACCCGCCACCGACCGGCGTACAGCTCGACCGGCAGGTCCACCAGGAAGGTGGCACCGCGCCCGATCATCTCCGCGCCCGGCCCACGGGCCGGCAACTCGGGCAGATGCGGCAGGCCCGGCAGTTCACCGAGGACGATCCGTTGCGCCTCGGCGACGTCGGTGCCGGGCAGCGATCCGATCCCGCTGGCGGCACCCGCCGGCCAGGGCCACGGTGTGTCCGCCGCCGGGGCGGCCGGCTCCGGTCCCAGCGGTTCACTCGGGTCGGTCACGGCAGGTCACTCGCGTCGGTCACGTCCGCCGACTCTACCGGTCAGCCGACTCCACTGGTCAGCCGGCGATGGTCGCCGAGCCGAGCACCACGTCGCCGGCCGGATCGGGCCGGTAGGCGACCATCGCCTGGCCGGCGGCCACCCCCCGGACCGGCCGGTGCAGCTGAGCGTGCATGCCGGCATCGGTCAGCTCGACCACCGCCGGGGTGCTCGACCCGTGCGCGCGCACCTGGAGCATCGCCTCGACCGGGCCGGTCGGCCGGTCCCCGCCGATCCACACCGGGCGGACCCCGGTCACCGCGTCGACGTCCAACGCCTCGGCCGGGCCGACGGTCACCGTGTTGCTCGTCGGGGTGATCGACAGCACGTAGCGGGGTCGGCCGTCCGGTGCGGGCACCCCGATGCCCAGGCCACGCCGCTGGCCGACGGTGAACGCGTACGCCCCGTCGTGGCGGCCGACGACCGCGCCGGTCGTCGCGTCGACCACGTCGCCGGGGGCGTTGCCGAGCCGGTCGGCGAGGAACCCGCGGGTGTCGCCGTCGGCGATGAAGCAGATGTCGTGCGAGTCGGGCTTGTCGGCCACCGTCAGCCCGCGCCGCGCCGCCTCGGCCCGGACCTGCGCCTTGGTCGAGTCGCCGAGCGGGAACATCGCCCGGTCCAGCTGGGCCCGGTTGAGCACGGCGAGCACGTACGACTGGTCCTTGGCCAGGTCGACGCTGCGCCGCAGCAGACCGTCGGGGCCGAGCCGGGCGTGGTGGCCGGTGACCACCGCGTCGAACCCCAACGCCACCGCGCGGTCCAGCACCGCCGCGAACTTGATCTTCTCGTTGCAGCGCAGGCAGGGATTGGGGGTACGGCCGGCGGCGTACTCGGCGACGAAGTCGTCCACCACGTCACTGTGGAACTGCTCGGCCATGTCCCAGACGTAGAACGGGATGCCGATCACGTCGGCGGCCCGCCGGGCGTCCCGGGCATCCTCGACCGTGCAGCAGCCACGGGCCCCGGTGCGGTACGTCTGCGGGTTGCGCGACAGCGCCAGGTGCACACCGGTCACGTCGTGCCCGGCGGCCACCGCCCGGGCGGCCGCCACCGCCGAATCGACCCCGCCGGACATCGCCGCCAGCACTCGCACCGTACCCATCTCCTGCCTGATCGTCGCCGCACGTTCGAGGGTAGTCCCGCAGCGGTGCCGGGTCAGCCGGCGGCGGGCGGCACCGGCTTCGCCCCGCGGACCGCACCGGCCCGGCGGGCCCGCTCGACCGCACCGGGCAGGGCCGCCACCAGCGCGTCGACCTCGGCCCGGGTGGAGTCGTGGCCCAGGCTGAACCGCAGCGACGAGCGGGCCCGCTCGTCGTCGTCGGCCATCGCCAGCAGCACGTGCGACGGCTGCGCCACTCCGGCTGAACAGGCCGAGCCGGTCGAACAGGCGATGCCCTGGGCGTCGAGCAGCAGCAACAGCGCGTCGCCCTCGCAGCCGGGGAACGAAAAGTGCGCGTTGCCGGGGAGCCGGTCGGCCGGATCCCCGTTGTAGATCACGTCCGGCACCACCTGGCGTACCCGCCGGACCAGGTCGTCGCGCAGCGCACCGACCCGGGCCGCGTGCTCGGCCTGGCGTTTCACCGCCACCTCGACGGCGACCGCGAACGCGGCGATCCCGGCGGTGTCGAGCGTGCCGGAACGGACGTCGCGCTCCTGGCCACCACCGTGCAGCAACGGGGTGCAGGCGACGTCCCGGCCGAGCAGCAGGGCACCCACACCGGCCGGGCCACCGAGCTTGTGACCGCTGACGGTCAACGCGGCGGCGCCGCTGGCGGCGAAATCGACTGGGACCTGGCCGACCGCCTGGACCGCGTCGGTGTGCAGCGGTACGCCGGCCCGCGCGGCCATCGCCGCGACGGCGGCGACCGGTTGCACGGTGCCGACCTCGTTGTTCGCCCACATGACGGTGACCAGGGCCAGCTCGTCGGCGACGGCGTCCAGCTCGGCCTGCGCGGTGGCGGCGTCGACGCGACCGGTGGCGTCCACCGGCAGCCAGGTCACCTGGGCCTGCCCGTGGTCGGCGAGCCACTGCACGGCGTCGAGTACGGCGTGGTGCTCGACGGTACTGGCCAGGAGTCGCCGCCGGGCCGGAGCCGCCGCCGAACGTGCCCAGAAAATTCCTTTGACCGCGAGGTTGTCGCTCTCCGTACCGCCTGCGGTGAATATCACCTCGGACGGCCGGGCGCCGAGGGCGGCGGCGACCCGCTCCCGGGCCTCCTCGACCGTACGCCGGGCCGCCCGGCCGGGGGCGTGCAGTGACGACGCGTTACCGACCCGGCGGGCGGTGGCGACGTAGGTCTCCACCGCCTCGTCGAGCATCGGCGTGGTCGCGGCGTGGTCGAGATATGCCATCACCAGCAAGCCTATCCGCCGGGTCGGGTCCGGCGGATAGGCGGCCGGACCCGATCGGTAAGGTCGCTACGGCGGTGGCCACGACGCCCTGCGGGACGGTCACCTCACTTGCGCTTGCGGATCTCCTCGGCTACCTGCGGGACCACCTTGTTCAGGTCACCCACCACACCGAAGTCGGCGAGCTCGAAGATCGGCGCCTCGCCGTCCTTGTTGACCGCCACGATGGTCTTCGCGGTCTGCATGCCGGCCCGGTGCTGGATCGCCCCGGAGATACCCAGCGCCACGTACAGCTGCGGGGAGACGGTCTTGCCGGTCTGCCCCACCTGGAACTGGTGCGGGTAGAACCCGGAGTCCACGGCGGCCCGGGAGGCGCCCACCGCGCCGCCGAGCAGGTCGGCGAGCTCCTCGACCAGTTTGAAGTTGTCGCCGCTGCCGACACCGCGCCCGCCGGAGACGACCACCGACGCCTCGGTGAGCTCCGGCCGGGAGCCGGACTGCTCGGCGACCCGCTCGACCACCTTGGCCAGCTTGTCGGAGTCGGTGACCTGTACCTGCAGCTGCTCCACCTGCGGGGTGGCCGGGGCCGGCTCGGGCGCCACCGAGTTGGGCCGCAGGGTCACCAGCGGCAGGCCCCGGGTGACCCGGGAGGTGACGATGGTGGCACCGGCGAACGCGATCTGGGTCGCGGTGCCGTCGGCGGCCAGGTCGACCACGTCGGTCAGCAGACCGTTGTCCAGCCGTACGGCGAGCCGCCCGGCAATCTCCTTGCCCTCCTGGGAGGAGGCGAGCAGCACCGCGCCGGGTTGCACCCGGCCGATCAGCTCGGCCAGCACGGTCACCTTCGGGGCGACCAGGTAGCCGTCGATCTCCTCGCTCTCGGCGGCGTACACCTTGCTGGCGCCGTACTCACCGAGCTTGTCGGTCATCGCGGCGGCCGCGCCCGGCCCGCCGAGCACCACCGCGGACACCTCGCCGCCCAGCTTGCGGGCCAGAGTCAGCAACTCCAGGGTGACCTTCTTGACGCCGAACTCACCGGTGGCCTCGACGACAACGAGAACCTCAGCCATGTCAACCTCCCCGCTCACACGAACTTCTCGGACGCCAGGAACTCGACCAGCCGTACGCCGGCCTCGCCGTCGTCGACGACCTTCTGCCCGGCCGACCGTGGCGGGCGCTTGTGGTGCTCGACGACCTCACTGGTCGCTCCGTCGAAGCCGACCTCGCTGGTGGCGACGCCCAGATCGGCCAGGGACAGGCTCTGTACCGGCTTCTTCTTCGCCGCCATGATCCCCTTGAACGAGGGGTAGCGCGGCTCGTTGATGGTGTCCCACACCGAGACCACCGCCGGGGTGGCAGCGCTGACCACCTCGTAGCCCTCTTCGTTCTGCCGTTCGACGGTGAGTGTGCCGCCGTCGACGGTCAGCTTGCGGGCGCCGGTCAGGGCGGCGATGCCGAGCCGCTCGGCGAGCATGTGCGGCATCACCTGCACCCGCCCGTCGGTGGACTCGGCACCGCAGAGGATCAGATCCGCCCCGAGGGTGCCGAGCGCCGCCGCGAGGACCTTGGAGGTGGCGACCGCGCAGGAGCCGTGCAGGGCGTCGTCGACGACGTGCACCGCCTTGTCCGGCCCCATCGACAGCGCCTTGCGGATCGACTCGGCCGCGCGGTCCGGGCCCATGGTGAGGATGGTCACCTCACCGCCGTTGGCCTCCCGCAGCCGCAGCGCCTCCTCGATCGCGTACTCGTCCATCTCATTGATCACGTTGTTGGCCGACCCGCGGTCGACGGTGTTGTCGTCACCGCGCAGGGCGCGTTCCGCGCCGGAATCGGGCACCTGCTTGACGAGTACGACGATGTTCATCGCGCTTCGACACCCCTCCTGTAGGTGGTGCTGCTCTACCACTCTCGGCGCAGCCTGCCGCTTTCCTTAACGATCGGTCAACCGAGCACCGCTGTGGAATGCCCCACCACTATGTTACCCGCAAGTAGCCAATGGCCAAACGGCCCCGCCGACAGGCCGGCCGGACCGAAAAACTGCCCTGGTCAGCAGAGGTCGCGGATCGGCCAGGAGGACGAATCGGTCAGGAGGGAGTGGCCAGCGCCTGCCTGATCTTGGAGATCATCGCCGTCTCCGCCGGGTCGACCCCGGACGCGGCCCGCGCCACCCGGTCGACCGCCTCGGTCACCGCCGTCCGGTAGTGCTCCAGATCGTGCGGGGCCTTCGCGGTGAGCACCGCCACCGACTGCCGCAGCGCCGGCAGCACCAGCTGCTCCACCGCCTCCGGGCTGTCCCGGGCCAACTTGGGCAACTCTCCGCTGGTCAGCACGTCCTTTACCAGACCCGATGTCCCGGCGAACACATCTGAGGCCGCGAAGCTCTCCCGGACCATCGACACCAGCCCCGGGTCCGCGGCCGACACCAGGTAGACGGCGCCGAAAGCGCCGGTCTTCAGCGTGCTGCGCTCGTCATCGGTCAGCTCGGCCACAGACGGTGAGTCTAGCCGGCGATAATGATCCACGTGTGGAGTGCGCTGCGCCGGTGGTTCGATCCCCAGCAGCTGCGCCGGGTCGGCACCGCGCCCGACTACCGGTTCTCGCTGGCGAACGAGCGGACCTTCCTGGCCTGGATCCGGACCGCCCTGGCGTTGGTCGCCGGCGGGCTGGCCATCGCGCAGTTCCTGCCTGAGCTGTCCGTGGTCCACCTTCGGGAAGGGCTGGCGGTGACCCTGCTGCTGCTCGGCGGGACCGTCGCGCTGCGGGCGGTCGACCACTGGGCCCGTACCGAGCGGGCCATGCGGTTGGGCACCGACCTACCGGCGTCCCGGTTTCCGGCGTTCCTCGCGATCTGTGTCGGTGTCGGTGCCACCGCGTTGACCGTCGTCGTACTGGTCGAGGCGACCAGTGGCTGATCCCACCGACCCGCCGGCCGACGAGCACGGCCCGCCGGCCCGCGACCCCGGACTGCAGCCCGAACGGACCCGGCTGGCCTGGCGGCGGTCGGCTCTGGCCCTCACCCTGGTGGTGGCGCTGACCATGCGACTGGCCGTCGATCGGGGCGGAGCCGCGACTTTACTCGGGCTGTTCGCGGTGGTCGGTTGGGCCGGGCTGATCGGCTACGCCTACCGGCACGCCAGTGGCCCACGACGTCCGGCAGCCGGACAGATCAGCGCGGAGGTGCCCCTGCTGGGGCTGGTCACCGCCGGTTACGCGGTGCTCGGCGCCATCCTGATCCTCAGCTGACTAGGCTGAGCCCGCCGGGCGGGGCATCATAGCGGGATGGCCCGCGTGTTCATCCTGCTCTTCATGCTCCACGTCGTGCTCATGGCGGTGGCGCTGATCAGCTGCCTCTCAGCGGAGAAAGGTGACGTCCGCGCCCTGCCGCGCCTGCTCTGGGTGCCGGTCATCATCGTCATCCCCCTCCTCGGGCCGGCCGCCTGGTTCCTCAGCCGCCGGCCCGGCTTCGGCAGCCCGTCACCGCTCGGTAGCGTCCCCCGACCGACCGGCACCCCGCCACCGCGCAACCGCCCGGCGGCCCCTGACGACGATCCCGAGTTCCTGCGCGCGCTCGACGCCGAGAAGGCGAAGCAGGATCGCGAGCTGTTCGAACGGTGGGAGGAGGACCTGCGCCGCCGGGAGGACGACCTGCGCCGCCGAGACGCCGCAGACCCCCGGGAGGACCGCCGGCCTGAGTCAGGTGCGTGACCCGAGCGACCCGAGCGGCCCGCCCGCAAGGTGGTCAGGTCAGACCCGACGCTTGAACCGGGCGAGTGCCAGCGGCGCGAACACCGCCGCGATGCCGGCTGCCCAGAGCAACGAGTAGCCGACCGGGCCGGCGGCGGGCGCGCCGCTGAGCAGACCACGCAGGCCGTCGGCGAGGATCGTCACCGGGTTGACCTCGACCCAGGCCTGCAGCCAGCCCGGCATGGTCTCGGTGGGCACGAATGCGTTGCTGGTGAAGGTCAACGGAAAGATCACCATGAAGCCGAAGATCTGCACCTTCTCCGGCTCGCTGACCATCACCCCGACCAGCACCGAGATCCACGACGCGGCCAGTGTGAAGGCCAGGATCAGCGCGAACGCGCCGAGCAGGCCGACCGGACCACCGTCGACCCGGAAGCCGAGGATCATCCCGACACCCAGCAGCAGCACCACCGACCAGGCCTGCTTGACGGTGTCGGCCAGAATCCGCCCGGCCAGCGGCGCCCACCGGGCGATCGGCAACGACCGCAATCGGTCGAACACCCCTTTGGTGAGATCGGTGTTCAGCCCGAACCCCGTGGTCATCGTCGCGAAAAGGGCGTTCTGCACGATGATTCCCGGCAACGCGAAGGTCAGGTAGTCCCCCGGCGTGCCGGCGATCGCACCGCCGAACACGTAGGTGAACAGCAGCAGGAACATCAGCGGTTGGACGCTGAGATCGAGCAGTTCCAACGGATTGTGCTTGATCTGGACCAGGCTTCGCCAGGCCAGCGTGCCGGTGTGTCGCAGCCCGGCCACCGGGCTGACCCACTGATGCCGCCCGGGCAGCTCGGGCGTGGTGACGGTGGTGGCGGTCAACGGATTCCCTCCATGGTGGCGGCGTTCGGCAGTGCTCCCGTACCGGCCGGCCCGGTCGCCGGTGTCGGCCGCTCGCCGGTGCCAACCTCCGAGCCGCCGGAGCCGGCCGCAGACCCGGTGCCGGTGGGCGAGCCGCCGGAGCCCGGATCGGCCCGGTGGCCGGTGAGCGACAGGAAGACCTCATCCAGGCTTGAGCTGCGCAACGCCAGCTCACCGACCTTCACCCCGGACTCGTCGAGCCGGCGGACCACCGCCGGCAGCAGGTCCGCATCGGCGGTGCTCACCGTCACCGTGGTCTGGGCCAACGACGGCTCGTTGCCGGACAGCTCCCGCAGCGTGGTCAGCACCGTCGGCAACTGTTTCGGATCGGTCGGGCGCACCGCGAGGACCTGGGCGCCGGTCTTGGCCTTCAGCTCCTCCGGCGTACCGCCGGCGATCACCCGACCGTGGTCGACCACGGCCAGCTCGTCGGCCAACTGGTCGGCCTCCTCCAGGTACTGGGTGGTGAGCAGCACCGTCACGCCACCGGCGACCAGCCCACGAACCAGCTCCCACAGCTCGTTGCGGCTGCGCGGGTCCAGCCCGGTGGTCGGCTCGTCGAGGAACAGCACCTGAGGCCGTCCCACCAGGCTGGCGGCCAGGTCGAGCCGGCGGCGCATACCGCCCGAATAGGTCTTGGCCGCGCGATCGGCGGCGTCGGTGAGCTGGAACTCGGCCAGCAGTTGCCGGGCGCGGGCGCGCGCGTCACGCCGGGACGACCCCAGCAACCGACCGATCATGATCAGGTTCTCCACACCGGTCAGCGTCTCGTCGACCGAGGCGTACTGCCCGGTCAGCCCGATCGACTGGCGGACCTGGTGAGCCTGGCCGACCACGTCGAAACCCTGTACCCGGGCGTGCCCGGCGTCCGGCCGCAACAGGGTGGCGAGCACCCGGACCGCTGTGGTCTTGCCGGCACCGTTCGGCCCGAGCAGCCCGAACACGGTGCCGGTGCGGACCGCGAGATCCACCCCGGCCAACGCGGTCGTCGGCCCGAACCGCTTGACCAGGCCCTCGGCCCAGATCGCGTGCGACATCCTCACTCCTGTCGTTTGTCTGCAGACCCCACAATGAACGACAGGACCGACATTCCGCCAAGCATTTGCCGACCAGACCGGGTCGGCGATCCGTCAGAGCCAGGTCCGACGAGCGCTCAGGCCGGTCCGACCAGCGCTCAGGCCAGGTTCGACGAACGCGGATAGGCGTCGTCCGGGTCGGTCAACACATTGACCAGGTACGGCACCCCGGCGTCGAAGGCCCGGCGCAGCGCCGGACCGATGTCGCCGGCCTTGGTGACCGTCTCCCCCGCGCCGCCCAGCGCCCCGACGATTTCGTCGTAGCGCAGCCCTGGCTGCAGATCGGCGGCGACGTCGTAGCCGTACATGGCGCGCATCGGGTGCTTCTCCAACCCCCAGATGCCGTTGTTGCCGACCACGATCACGACCGGCAGCTTCTGCCGGGCCAGCGACTCGACGTCCATCAGCGAGAAGCCGGCCGCGCCGTCGCCCATCAGTACGCAGACCTGCCGGTCCGGGTAGGTGAGTCGGGCACCCATCGCGTAGCCCATGCCGGTGCCCAGGCAGCCGTACGGGCCAGGGTCGAGCCAACTGCCGGGCACCGACGGCTCCAGGTAGCGGCCGGCGTACGAGACGAAGTCACCGCCGTCGCCGATGGTGACGGCATCCGGGTCGAGCACCGCCCTCAGCTCGCCGTAGATCCGCGACGGGCGGATCGGGTCGGACTCGGCGGCGAGCACGGCCGCGTCCCGCGCCCTGGCCTGCTCCTCGGCGGCGCGCAGGTCGGCCAGCCAGCCGGAGTGGTCGGCCCGGTCACCGGAGTGGTCAGCGAACGCCGACAGGATCAGCCGCAGGTCACCGGCGGGCGACACGGCCGGCTGTACGCGGGTCGCCCGCTGGCTCGGCGCGTCGACGACGTGCACCACCTGGGCGGTGCCGAAATCGCCGAAGCTGAGCCGGAAGTCCAGCGGGGTGCCGACCACCACCACCACGTCGGCCCGGCCGAACGCGACCCGCCGCGCCTTCGCGAAGGCCAGCGGGTGCTCCGGCGGCAGCGACCCACGCCCCATGCCGTTGGTGAAGACCGGCACCTGTAGCGCCTCGGCGGCCTCCCGCAACGCCGCGACGGCGTCCCCGGCGTACACGTCGGAGCCGGCGACGATCACCGGTCGGTCGGCAGCGGCGATCAGCCGGGCCGCGCGGGCGACCTCGTCCGGGTCGGGCTCGACCACCGGCACCGCGCCGGCGGTCGGCGCGGTCACCTCGGCGGTCGAGTAGATGACCTCCAGCGGCAGGTCGAGGAAGGCCGGGCCGCGGTGCGGGGTGAGCGCGGCGGACAGCGCGGCACCGACCGCGGCCGGTACGTCGTCGGTCGCGGCGACCGTGGCGGCGTGCTTGGTGACCGGGGCGACCAGCGGTACGTGGTCGATCTCCTGCAGGCTGCCCGACCCCCAGCGGAACGCCGGTGCCCGGCCGCCGAGTACCAGCACCGGCGCGGCGTTGAAGAAGGCGCTGGTCAGACCGGAGATTCCGTTGGTGACGCCGGGGCCGGCGGTGAGGGCGGCCAGCCCGGGACGACGCTGCAGTTTCGCTACCGCCTCGGCGGCGAAGACGGCGGTCTGCTCGTGCCGTACGTCGTAGATCGGGAAGTCGGCGGCGTGCGCGGCGTCGTAGAGCGGAAAGATGTGGCCGCCGGAGAGGGTGAACAGCTCGCGTACGCCGTACGCCTGTGCGGCGGCCAGCGCCAGCGTCCCGCCGTGCCCCTCGATCCGCTCCGCCATCGTCGCTGCCTCCCGTCGCCCGGGCCCGCCCGGCCGGCGCACCCCCCGAGCAGGTTACCGCCCGGTCACTTTGTTCGGCATCCACGTGCGACCGGCACCGCCGGCACGGCCGGTCGAGGGGCCGACGATTGGGCCGGTCGAGGGCCGGTTACGTGGGCAACACCCGCAGCGACACGTTGCCGGGCTAGCGACCGGTGAAGTCGGGCTTGCGTTTGGCGACGAACGCCGCCATCCCCTCGGTGCGGTCCTCGGTGGCGAACAGGCTGGCGAACAGCTGGCTCTCCCAGGCCAGGCCGGAGGCGAGGTCCATCTCCAGGCCCCCGTCGATGGCCAACTTGGCCGCCTTGACGGCTTGGGCCGGTCCGGTGACGAACGGCCGCACCATGTCGAGTGCCGCCGCGTACACCTGGTCGGCCGGGACGACGCGGTCGGCCAGGCCGATCCGCTCGGCCTCGGCGGCGTCGACCATCCGTCCGGTCAGGACGATGTCCTTGGCGCGGGCCGGGCCGACCAGCCGGGCCAGCCGCTGGGTGCCGCCGGCACCCGGGATGACCCCCAGTTTGATCTCCGGCTGGCCGAGTTTGGCGTCCTCGGCGACCACCCGCCAGTCGCACGCCAGGGCCAGCTCGCAGCCGCCGCCGAGGGCGTAGCCGGTGATCGCGGCGACCACCGGTTTCGGGATCCGGGCCACCGCGTCGAAGGCGCTGGACAGCTGCGCCGCGCGGGCCGCCATGTCCACGTACGACTTGTCGGCCATCTCTTTGATGTCGGCTCCGGCGGCGAAGACCTTCTCTCCGCCGTAGACCACGACCGCCCGGACCCGGTCGTCGTCGGCGACGGTACGCGCGGCCTCGCGCAACTCCTCCTGCACCGCCGCGTTCAGCGCGTTCATCGGCGGCCGGGCCAGCCGGATCGTGGCTATCCCCTGCTCGACCTCGACCAGCACCAACTCCGGCACGGCGGACCTCCCCATCGACGTCGCGTTCCGAGACAGCCTACGGGGAGCGCCGGAGAGTGGGTAACGTGATCCACAACGTGAGGGAGGGCAGGCGGATGATCACCTACTACGATGACAAATCCGTACGGATCACCTCCACTGAGATCCGGGTGGACCAGCACCGACATCCGCTCACCCAGGTGCACCGGATCTGGCAGCGGCGGGGTGCCCGCTCGTGGAGCGCCCTGGCCGGCCGGGGCATGGTCGGCGTCGCCTTCCTGGCCCCGGTGGCGACCGCGATCATCGGGCTGGTCACCGCACTGACCATCGACGCCTCGCCGACCGTCACCATCGCGCTGATCGGCGGATCGATCCTGGTCGGGCTGGTCATCATCCCGATCGCGGACCTGCTGCTCGGGCTGCTCGACGACTCCTACGACCGGGGCGCGCACCTGCTCGAACTCTGGGCCGACGTACGGGGCACCCCGGTGCTGCTGGTGTCCGACCGGGACGCGCTGCGGGTGGGCCGCATCCACCGGGCGCTGCGCCGTGCGGTCGAGGCCGCGCTGGCATCGCAAGCGTCTGCCCCGACCCGAGCCACACCTGGCCGAGCCACGCCTGGCCGAGCCGTACCGACCCGGGCCGCTCCGACCCGACCGGCGCTACCCCGGCCCGCGCCGGGTTCCGCCGACCGGCGCGCCAGCGGTGGTGGCCGGCGCGCCGCACAATAGGGAGATGCCACTCCCGCTGCCGTCCCCGGCGAGTCTCATCGCACTGACCAGATCCACCGTCGGGCAGGTCGCCGGTGCGGTTACCGGCGCGGCCGGACGGGCCACCGGCCAGGCCGGTGAGGTGGCGACCCGGATGGGCCGGCTCACCTCCGAGTACGCCGCCGTGCCGTCGCGCGCGTTCGCCGTACTGGATGAGATCGAGGCTCTGGTGCAACGGGTCGGCACCGTGGTCGACCGGGTCGAGGTGCTGCTCGACCGCAGCGAACGGGTGGTCGCTGAGGCGGAGGAGGCGACCCTACGGGTGGAGACGATCGCTACGGCGGCGACCGACGCGGTGGCGGCCGCGACCCGGGTGGCGGCCGCCGCGCAGACGCTGCTCACCGATGCCGACCGGGTTGCGGTGGGGGCCAGTCGGGTGGTGGGGCGCAGCGAGGAGATCGCCGACCGGTCGGTCGAGCTGATCGGCGAGTACGAGCCGGCGCTGCGCCGTGGTGCTCCGATGGCCCGGCACTTCGTCGAGCAGCTGAGCGAGGATGAGGTGGACGCGGCGGTCCGGCTGGTCGACGAGCTGCCCCGACTGACCCAGCATCTCAAGGCCGACGTGCTGCCGATCCTGGCCACCCTGGACCGGGTCGGGCCGGACATCCACGACCTGCTGGAGGTGACCCGGGACCTGAAGTTGGCGGTGGCCGGCATCCCGGGTCTGCGGATGTTACGCCGCCGGGGCGCGGACCGGCTCGGCGAGGACGAGGCCCTGCCACCGGGCGAGTGAGCGCCAGGACGGCGCTAGGACGCCTGGCGGACGGGCATCTCGGCCAGCCAGACGTCGGCCAGGTCGCCGAGGGGAACGTCGAGGGCCTGGCTGAGCCGGACCACGGTGCCGAACGCCGGCGCCGGAAGCCGGCCCGCCTCGATCTTGCGCAGCGTCTCGGGGGAGATGCCGGCCGCCAGCGCCACCTCGACGAGGCTGCGGCCGGCCCGGGCGACCCGCAGGGCGGCGCCGAGTCGCTGGCCTGCGGCGATCTGTTCGGCGGTGAGTGGTTGGCGAACCATGCCCAGCAGGATATCCCTCCGGAGCGCCACCGACCCCGGCGTGGTATAAAAATACCGCAAAGGAGAGGGAGGCTGTCGTGATCGAGCTCAAGTCCGTCCAGGAGATCGACCGGATGGCGGTCACCGGCCAGTTCGTCGGCGAGCTGCTCGCCGAACTGAGCGGTGTCGCCGCGGTCGGCGTCAACCTGATGGAGATCGAACACCACGCCCGGCGGCGGATCGCCGAACGCGGCGCCGAGTCCTGCTACTGGGACTACGCCCCGTCGTTCGGCCGCGGCCCGTTCCGCAACGTGCTGTGTCTGTCGGTCAACGACGCGGTGCTGCACGGCCTCCCGCACGACTACGTGCTGCGCGACGGAGACCTGCTCAGCATCGACATGGCGGTCGGCATCGACGGCTGGGTAGCCGACTCCGCGGTCTCCGTCGTCGTCGGCACCCCCGATCCGGCCGATCTGCGGCTGATCGAGGCAACCGAGGTCGCCCTCGCGGCGGCGATCACCGCCGCCCAGCCCGGCGGGCGCCTCGGCGACGTCTGCGCCGCGATCGGCGACGTCGCCGCCTCGTACGGCTACGGCGTCAACGCCGAGTTCGGCGGTCACGGCATCGGCCGCACCATGCACGAGGATCCGCACGTCGCCAACGCCGGCCGTGCCGGCCGTGGGATGCGGCTCGATCCCGGCCTGACCATCGCGATCGAACCCTGGTTCTGTCAATCCACCAACAAGATCAGGTACGACGAGGACGGTTGGACGATCCGCTCCGCCGACGGGTCCCGTACCGCCCACTCCGAACACACGGTCGCCATCACACCGTCCGGACCCCGGGTCCTGACCGGCCGCCCTCCGACGTCCTGACCGGAGCAACACGGTTTCTAAACGGTTTGTTGAAAATGTTTAGTTGACAGCAATGCGTTGGGCGTGCTTGAGTCGACGCTGTGACCACCGACGACCTGTTCACCCCGCCCGACGCGGCACAGTCGCGAGCGCACCGCCGGCACGCGGCCCTGCTCAGGATCGCCGGACGACACGCCGACACCACCGCGCGGCGGCACCGCCACCTGCACCCACAGATGGTCGACCCGTACGAGGCGGTACGGCTGGTGCTCAGCCTTGCCAGTGGCGGCGCGAAGGGTGACGCGGACGAGCCGGAGCTGGACCGCAGCGACCTGATCGCCGCGCTGACCCTGGTCGCGCCGGTCCGCGCCGACCTCGACGCGGTCGAACTGGGCCTGCTGGCGGCCGCTCGAAGCCGGGGACTCACCTGGCAGGCGATCGCGTTCGGACTGGGCCTGGGCACTGCCCAGGCGGCCCGACAGCGCTACGACCGACTCACCGGACGCAGCAGTCCGGCCGGCGAAGCCGGTTGATCAGTGCGGGCGCCCTGCCCGGTGCCGGGCACTCGACCGGCACGGGCAGGGACTCGCTGGCCGGCCGGGGTCAGGCGTGGACCAGCCCTGGTCGACGCAGGTCCTCGACGTCGACGACCTCGCGACCCAGCGGCCAGAACGCCGCCGGCACCAACTTGAAGTTGGCGATGCCGAACGGGATGCCGATGATCGTCAGACAAAGCGTCACGCCGGTGACGATGTGGGTGAGCGCCAGCCACCAGCCGGCCAGCACCACCCAGAGGATGTTCGCCAGCCCGGAGCCGATCCCCGCCCCCGGCTTCGCGACCAGCGTCCGGCCGAACGGCCAGAGGGAGTAGTAGGCCAGCCGCAGCGACGCCACCCCGAACGGGATCGTGACGATCAGCACGAAGCAGACGAGGGCCGCCACCGCGTACCCGAGGCCGAGCACGATGCCGCCGCCGAAGATGAGCCAGAGCAGGTTGAGAATGACTCGCATGTCTCGATGGTCCCGCATCCGCGCCACCCGGCACCGGCGGTTCGCGATCAGCGGTCAGCCGGTCGATCGGCCAGGCGGGCGATCAGCCGGCCAGGGCGTCGATCTCGGCCCGCTGCGGCAACGACACCGAGGCCCCCAACCGGCGTACGCAGGCCGCACCGGCCGCCGACGCCCACCGGACCGCGGACACCAGGTCCCGTCCCTCGCCCCAGGCGACCGCGAGCGCGCCGGTGAACGCGTCACCGGCGGCGGTGGAGTCCACCGTCTCCACCGGAAAGGCCGGCACGTGGTGCACCGTACCGTCGCGGTCGGCGAACCAGGCGCCCTCGGCCCCCAGGGTGAGCACCGCCCGACGGACCACCGTCAGCAGCGCCGCCGGGTCCTCCCGCCCGGCGCCGACGACCGCCCGCGCCTCGGCCTCGTTGACCACCAGCAGATCCACCGCGTCGAGCAGCTCGGCCGGCAGTTCGCGGGCCGGGGCGGCGTTGAGGATCACCCGGGTGCCCGCCCCGCGGGCCGCCGCCGCGGCGCCCAGTACCGTCTCCAGCGGAATCTCCAACTGCGCCACCAGCACGTCGGCGTCGCGAACCGCCGCCAGTTCCGGCTCGGTCAGCCCACGGAACGCCGCATTGGCGCCCGGGGTGACGACGATCGCGTTCTCGCCGGCCGCGTTGACCATGACGACCGCGACGCCGGACGACCCGTACACCACCCGCAGCTGACTCGTGTCCACCCCGGACCGGGCGAGCCGGCCGGTCAGGGTGACGCCGAAGGCGTCCGAGCCGACCGCGCCAAGGAACACGCAGTCGCCTCCGGCGCGGGCCGCCGCGATCGCCTGGTTGGCGCCCTTGCCGCCGGGCACCGTGACGAAGTCGGTGCCGAGCAGGGTCTCCCCCGGCGACGGCAGTCTCGGCGCGGTCGCGACCAGGTCCATGTTCGCGCTGCCCACCACCGCGATCCGCGGCGCTGTCACGACGTCCTCCGCTCAGGCGGCCCGGGCGGTGTACCGCTGGCCCGCCCGCTCGACGACCAGCGGCACCCCGAACGTCTCCGACAGGTGCTCGCCGGTGATCGTGGCGGCCAGCTCGCCGGCCGCGACGACGGTGCCGCCGCGCAGCAGCAGGGCGTGGGTGAAGCCCGGCGGGATCTCCTCCACGTGGTGGGTGACCAGCATCAACGCCGGAGAATGCGGGTCCTGGGCAAGGACCCCGAGCCGGCCGACCAACTCCTCGCGGGCACCGAGGTCGAGCCCGGCCGCCGGCTCGTCGAGCAGCAGCAGCTCCGGGTCGGTCATCAGCGCCCGGGCGATCTGCACCCGTTTGCGTTCACCTTCGGAGAGGGTCCCGTACTCGCGCTGCGCCAGCCCGGCCACGCCGAACTGGCCGAGCAGCTCCTGCGCCCGGCCCACGTCGAGCTCGTCGTAGCGCTCCCGCCATCGGCCGACCACCGACCACGCGGCGGTCAGCACCACGTCGAGCACCCGCTCGGTGCCGGGGATCCGTTCGGCGAGCGCGGCGGTGGTCAGCCCGATCCGGGTCCGCAGCTCCGCCAGGTCGGTGCGCCCCAGCTGCTCGTCGAGGACACGGACGGTCCCGGTCGTCGGGTGCAGCCGGCCGGCGGCGAGGCTGAGCAGGGTGGTCTTGCCGGCACCGTTCGGGCCGAGCACCACCCACCGCTGGTCGGGCCGCACCCGCAGGGTGATGTCCTGCAGCAGAGCCGTGCCGGAGCGGGTCACGCCCACTGAGTCGAGCTCGATCACCAGGTCGTCAGCAACGGTAGGCACCGGACCATCCAATCACGCCGTGGGTGGTGCCGCCCCACCTGGCCGCGCCGGGGTGGCCGGCACCACCCGACGGGTGCGCCGGGCTCAGGCCACGGTGGATCCGAAGAGCTCGTCACGGGCGGCGTCAAGGGCGGTCCGCAGGGCGCCCTGCAGCACCGGCTCCTCGGTCAGCTCGGTGACCACGACCCGGGGGGCGACCAGGGTGATCGCGGCCACTTCGTGCTGCACCCGTTCGGCCAGGGCGCTGCCGCCGGCCTGACCGACCTCACCGGTCAGCACGACCAGCGGCGGGTCGAGCACCACGCAGCTGCTGGCGACGCCGAGCGCGAGCCGGCGGGCCAGCTCGTCGAGCAACGGCCCGCCCCGGGTGCCGGCGGCGATCGCGGCCCGCACCGCGTCGCCCGCGCTGGCCGCCCGGAACCCGTGTTCGCGGGCCACCGCCCGGACCGCGTCGGCGCCGGCGATCTGCTGGAAGGCCGGCTTGGCGCGGCGGGAGACGTCGCGTGGGATCGGCGCGCCGGGCACCGGCAGGTAGCCGATCTCACCGGCCGCGCCGGTGCTGCCGTGGTGCAGCCGGCCGCCGAGCATGATCGCCAGGCCGACTCCGACGCCGGCCCAGACCAGCACGAAGTCGGGCACGTCGCGGGCGGCGCCGGCGTGCGCCTCGGCGACCGCGGCGAGGTTGACGTCGTTTTCGAACACGACCGTGGTGTCCAGGTCCTCGCGCAGGGCGGCGAGCAGGCCGCGGTGCCAGCGCGGCAGGTTGTACGCGAAGGTGATGTCGCCGTTGGCCGGGTCGACCAGGCCGGGGGTGCCCAGCACCACCCGCCGAACGCTGGCCAGCTGGGTCTCGACGCTGCTGGCGGCCTGCACCACCGCGTTGTGCACCACGCCGACCGGGTCGTCGGTGTCCCTGGTGGACTGCTCGACCCGGCCGATCACCGATCCGGTGATGTCGGCACAGGCGGCCACTACCCGGTCCGGTCCGACGTCGACGCCGACGACGTGCGCGCTGGTCGGCTGTACGGCGTACAGCTGGGCGTTGGGGCCCCGGCCTCCGGCCTGCTCGCCGACCCGGGTGACCAGCCCGCGTCCTTCCAGCCGCTCGACCAGCTGCGAAGCTGTCACTTTGGACAGTCCAGTCAGCTCGCCGAGTTGTGCCCGGGTGAGTGGTCCGCGGGCGATGAGCAGCTCCAGCGCCGCCCGGTCGTTGAGCGCTCGCAGCAGCCGGGGCGTGCCGGGCAGGCGCGGGGAACCCATGTGGTCGTCCTCTAGCATTTAGGAAAGTTTACTATTATCTTGGCATCCGCAACGGAAGTAGCCGTAGCGTAGTCGCCGGTGACACCCTCGGCGGTCGGACGACCCGGCACTCACCGGCAACGAACAGCGTCCCCCCGGTGCGCCACTCGGACCGGGGAGACGCCACGGAGGGGGAGAACATGCCGAACGACCCGGCTCTGCGGCGGCTGGCGCTGCGCACCCTGCTCGCCGCGTACCCCGGCACCACCGCCCCGCAGTGGGCGGTGGACCTGGTCGGCGACGGGCTCGCCGGGCACACCCTGTTCGGCGGCAACGTGGACCGACCCGAGCAGTTGCGGGCCGCCACCGACGCGCTGCGGGCCGCCCGCGCCGACGTGCTGATCGCCATCGACGAGGAGGGCGGTGACGTGACCCGGCTGGCACACGCCACCGGCAGCCCGTACCCCGGCAACGCCGCGCTCGGCGCGGTCGACGACCCGGCGCTGACCCGGCAGGTCTACCGGGCGATCGGCGACGAGCTCGCCACCTGCGGCGCCAACCTCGACCTGGCCCCGACCGTCGACGTGAACACCGCCGACGACAACCCGATCATCGGCACCCGGTCGTTCGGGGCCGACCCGGCACTGGTCGCCACGCACGCGGCGGCGGCCGTCGCCGGGCTGGCTGACGCCGGGGTCGCCGCCTGCGCCAAGCACTTCCCCGGCCACGGCGCCACGGTCACCGACTCACACCTCGAACTGCCCACTGTAGACGTACCGATGGCGGTGCTGCGCCGGCGGGATCTGCCACCGTTCGCCGCCGTGGTCGAAGCCGGCACCCCGGCGATCATGACCGCGCACATCCGGGTTCCGACGTTGACCGGCGACGCACCGGCCACCTTCAGCCGGGCCGCGCTGACCGACCTGCTCCGCGGCGACTACGGCTTCACCGGGGTGATCGTCACCGATGCGCTGGAGATGCGCGGTGCCACCCTGGCCGCTGGCGGGATCGTCCCGGCGGCGGTCGCCGCCCTGGCCGCCGGCGCCGATCTGCTCTGCATCGGCGCCCGGGTGGACCACGCACTGGTCGAACGGGTCGCGGCGGGCATCGTCGCCGCGATCGGCGACGGGACGCTGCCGGTCGGCCGGGTCGAGCAGGCGGCCGCCCGGGTGACCGCACTGGCCGCCGTGGTCCGACCGGCGGCGGGTGGGACCGCCGGCCCGGCCGACCTGGGGTACGCCGCCGCCCGCCGCGCCGTCCGGGTGGAAGGCACCCTCGACGGGCTGGCCGACGCACTGGTGGTGCAGTTGACCGCCGGCTCGACGATCGCCGAGGGCCGGGTGCCGTGGGGCCTCGGACCGCACCTCGGCCACGCCCGGCACCTACGGGTGGCACCGGCCGAGGTGACCGCCGAGCAGGTCTCGGCGGCCGCCGCCGGCCGGCCGCTGGTGCTTGTCGGACGGCACCTGCACCGGGTGCCCGGCGCCGGTGGCCTGATCGAACGGCTGGCCGCCCGGCACCCGGTCGCGGTCGTGGAGATGGGTTGGCCGTCTGCCTGGCGCCCGGCCGGGGTGCGGGCCTTCGTCACCACGTACGGTGCGAGTCACGCCAACGGCCGGGCCGCCGCCGAGGCCCTCGGCCTGGCTGCCTGAGCGCGCCGTCGGAGCACACCGTACGGCGGTGCGCTCCGACGGCCGTCGATCAGTAGCGGTAGTGCTCCGGCTTGTACGGGCCGGCCACGTCGACGCCGATGTAGTCGGCCTGGGCCTTGGTGAGCACGGTCAGCTTGGCGCCGAACGCGTCCAGGTGCAGCCGGGCCACCTTCTCGTCGAGGTGCTTGGGCAGCACGTACACCTGCTTGCCGTACTCGCCGATCTTGGCGTACAGCTCGACCTGGGCGATGACCTGGTTGGAGAAGGACGTCGACATCACGAAGCTCGGGTGACCGGTCGCGTTGCCGAGGTTCAGCAGCCGCCCCTCGGAGAGCACGATCACCGAGTGACCGTCCGGGAAACGCCACTCGTCGACCTGCGGCTTGACATTGATCTTCTCGATCCCCGGCACCTTCGCGAGACCGGCCATGTCGATCTCGTTGTCGAAGTGCCCGACGTTGCCGACGATCGCGTTGTGCTTCATCCTCGCCATGTGGTCGGCCAGGATGATGTCCTTGTTGCCGGTGGTGGTGATGAAGATGTCGCCGCGGTCGACGACGTCGTCCAGGGTCACCACGTCGAGGCCGTCCATCGCCGCCTGCAGCGCGCAGATCGGGTCGATCTCGGTCACCACGATCCGGGCCCCCTGGCCGCGCAGCGACTCCACGGCGCCCTTGCCGACGTCGCCGTAGCCGCAGATCACCGCGAGCTTGCCGGCGATCATCACGTCGGTGGCCCGGTTGATCCCGTCGACCAGCGAGTGGCGGATGCCGTACTTGTTGTCGAACTTGCTCTTGGTGACCGAGTCGTTGACGTTGATCGCCGGGAAGAGCAGGTTGCCCTCGCGGGCCAACTCGTAGAGGCGGTTGACCCCGGTGGTGGTCTCCTCGGAGACCCCGATGATCGGCTTGGCCATCTCGGTGTACTTGGTCGGGTTCGCGGCCAGCGAGCGGCGCAGGGTCTCCAGGATGATGCCGTACTCGACCGAGTCGGTTTCCGAGGTGGAGGGCACCGCGCCGGCCTCCTCGAACTGCTTGCCGAGGTGGATCAGCAGGGTCACGTCGCCGCCGTCGTCGACGATCGAGTCCGGCCCGCTGCCGTCCGGCCAGGTGAGCATCTGCTCGGTGCACCACCAGTACTCGTCGAGCGTCTCACCCTTCCAGGCGTACACGGCGACACCCTGCGGGTTGTCGACCGTGCCGTTCGGGCCCACGACGACCGCCGCGGCGGCCTGGTCCTGGGTGGAGAAGATGTTGCAGGAGACCCAGCGCACGTCGGCCCCGAGCGCGGTCAACGTCTCGATCAGCACCGCCGTCTGCACGGTCATGTGCAGCGAGCCGGCGATCTTGCGGCCCTTGAACGGCTGCTGGGCGGCGTACTCACGGCGCAGTGCCATCAGCCCGGGCATCTCGTGCTCGGCGAGCTCGATCTCCTTGCGACCGAAGGTCGCCAGGGACAGGTCGGCGACCTTGAAGTCGCTGACCGATCCGGCGCTGTCGGCGGTCAGAGTGACGGTCACTAGAACTCCTCGGGTTTCAACGGATGCGTCCGTCCTGCCGGACACGGCACGCACGACACCCCTCCACCATACGGCCAGGGTGGTGCGTTTCCCGACCCGAGGGCTCGGCCGCGGTCAGTCGCGGGCGAGCGCGAAACCGACCGTCGGACCGGCACCACCGCCGTAGGCCACCTGGATGAGCAGCGCGGCGACCGGCTCCAGGTAGCGGGCGCTGGACAGCGGGCCGGCGTCGACCGTGTCGAAGCCCAGCTGGGTGCCGAGTTCCTGGACGGACTTCTTGGCTGCCAGGTCGTCGCCGGCGACCGCCACCGACTGCCGTACGCCGCCGAGCACCGGCCGGGCGTGGTTCGGGGCGAGCACGGTGTTGAACGCCTTCACCACATTCGCCGCTGGGACCATCGCGGCGACCTGCTCGGCGGCGGAGGTGTCGTGGCCGATCCGCAGCGACATGTGGTCCGGACCGAGCGGGTTGGTCACGTCGATCACGGTGCTGCCGGCCAGCGCGTCGGCGACCGGCCCGGTGAGCGTGTCACCGATCCCGGTGTACGGCACCGCCAGCACGACCAACTCGGCGTCCGCCGCCTGGGCGGCGTCGCCGGCGGTCACTCCGGTGCCGGTGGTCGCCTCGGCCAGCCGCGGCGAATCCGGGCTGGACGCGGAGATCGTCACCTGGTGACCGACCTCGGTCAGCCGCCGGGCCAGGGCCGAGCCGACGTTGCCGGCGCCAATGATGCCGATGTCCATCAATCTCTCCCTCTCCGACGAGTCGTCACTGTCGATCGGGTACCCGCCCGCCCGGTACGGAAACAGCGGACCGGGGATACGTTGTGGCGCTACCTAGATAGCGCTGCTATCTTCCTGACCGTGGATCAGGAACGGCGGGGCCAGTGGCTGCGCGGGGTGCTCGACCTCTGCGTGCTCGCGGCGCTGCACCGGCACGAGTCGTACGGCTACGAGCTGGCCCAGTCGCTGCAGGCGGCCGGGCTGGGGCCGATCAAGGGCGGCACCCTCTACCCCGTACTGCTCCGGCTGCAACGGACCGGCCTGGTCGACGCGCGGTGGCGCGCCGGCACCAGCGGCCCGGCCCGCAAGTACTACCGGCTGACCGAGTCCGGTGCGCAACGACTGCGCCAGACCACCGCCGACTGGCGGTCCTTCGCCACCGGTGTCGACACGATCCTGCAGGAGGTGACCACCGCGTGAACCAGCAGACCTGGCTGGCCGCCCTGACCGGCGAGCTGCACCGGCACGGCATCGACCGCGAGTTTGCCGGACACGTCGTCGCGGAGGCCGCGGCCCACCTGTACGACAGCGGCGAAGCACCGTTGGCGGTCTTCGGCACCCCGGCCGAATACGCCACCGACGTGGCGCGCAGCGTCGGCGGGCCGGCTCAGATCCCGCGCCGCGTCCACCCGGGTCCGGTCCGGCTCGACGTGCAGGACGTCACCAAGCGGTACCGCCGGCACACCGTACTGGACCGGGTGCGACTCACCGTCCGGGCCGGCGAGATCGCCGCCGTGGTCGGTGCCAACGGCAGCGGCAAGAGCACCCTGCTGCGCATCTGCGCCGGCCTGGCCAGCCCGGACAGCGGCCGGGTCCGGGTGTACGGCACCCTCGGCTACTGCCCGCAGTCCGGCGGCACCGGCGACTTCCTGCACCCGGACGAGCACTTCGCGCTGGTCGGTGCCGGCCGTCGGCTCAGCCGGGCGCAGTCGCGTACCGCCGGGCGGACGCAGGCCGCGGTCCTCGACTGGGACGCGTCCGCCGCCGTCCAGGCCCGGCACCTGTCCGGCGGCACCCGGCAGAAGCTCAACCTGGTGCTGGCCGGGCTCGGCGACCCGGACCTGCTGCTGCTCGACGAGCCGTACCAGGGTTTCGACCGCGGCACCTACCTGGATTTCTGGCACCAGGTGTGGCGCTGGCGCGATGCCGGCAAGGCGGTCGTCGTCGTCACCCACCTGCTGAACCAGCTCGACCGGGTCGACCTGGTGCTCGACCTGACCGGAGAGGAGGCCGGTCGATGAGCCGGGTGCTGACCGTAGCGGAGATGACGTTGCGCGAGATGTCCCGGCGCCGCGGCGTACTGGCGATCCTGCTGGTCTTCCCGCTCTGTTTCTACCTGGCCCGCCGGGGCGACTTCGCCGGGCAGTCGATCCGGTTCGTCTGCCTCGGGCTCGGCTGGGCGCTGAGTACGGCGGCGCTGTTCGCCGGCAACGCCAACCGTGATCTGGAGACCCGGCTGCGGCTGACCGGCTACCGGCCGGCGCAGCTGTCGGCCGGCCGGCTGCTGGCACTGTGGGCGGTCGGCGTGCTGCTGTCCGTGCCGTACTTCCTGTTGGTGCTGTTCGACCAACCCAACGTACGGCACGGGGCGATCGCCCTGATCATGCTGGTGATGGTCGCCGTGGCGGTGCCGTTCGGGCTGGCGATCAGCGCGCTGCTGCCCCGCGAGCTGGAAGGCACCTTGATCCTGCTGACCATCGTCGGGCTGCAGATGGTGATGGACCCGGCCAGCCCGGCCGCGCGGGCACTGCCGTTCTGGTTCAGCCGGGAGATCGCCACCTACGCGATCGACCACACCGACAGCGGCTACCTCGACCGAGGGCTGCTGCACGGCGCGGTCGTCGCGGTCACGATGGTCGCCCTGGTCGCGATCGCCACCGGGGTACGGCTACGCCGCCGACCCCACCTGCGGTTCGGGTGACGGCCGCGCACCAGATCAGCGGCCGACCGGGTACACCAGCTCCGGCGACGCGGTGTCCAGCGGCACCGCCGACGGCGGCACCAGACCGAGCTGCACACCCTGGCGCGACAACAACGACTCCAACGTCCAGTCGGCCGCCACGCGGATTCGGTTGCCCGGGATCGACGCCAGGTGGTAACCCCGGGTCACCGCTTTCGCCAGCGGGCCGGAGATCGGCACGTGCAGCGGGTTCGCCGCCGCCTGCGCGCCGCCGAGGTCGACCACGAACCCGAGATCCTTGTGCCGGTACGGGCGGAACGAGCCGTGCCCGTACGACGCGGCGACGTTCTGTGCGGCCAGCTTGCCCTGCCGGACGGCGTGCTGGGCGGTCATCGGGGTGACCTCGCCCGGCCGGTTCGGGTCGGGCACCGCGGCGGCGTCACCGCACGCGTACACCTCCGGATGCTGCGGTACGGCGAGGAACTCGTCGACCACCAGCCGGCCCTTCAGGGTGGTCAGTCCCAGATCGTCCACCACCGGATCGGGGCGCACTCCGACACACCAGATCAGTGACCGGGTGGGGATGAACTCCCCGTCGGACAGATGTACCCCGTCGCCGGTCGCCTCGCGAACCGAGGTGCCGAACCTGGTCTCGACACCTCGCGCGTCGAGGACCTTCTGTGCGGTGACCGACATCCGCTGGTCCAGCTCGGGTAGCACCCGGTCGGCCAGGTCGAGCAGCAGCCAGCGGACCTGCTGGCCGGCCAGCCGGGGATGCCGGCGGATCAGCAGGTCGGTGGCGGTCACGCAGTGCGCCGCGACCTCGGTGCCGGTGTATCCGGCCCCGACCACGACGAAGGTGCACCGAGCGGCCCGCTCGGCCGGATCGTCGCTCAGGTCGGCGAGTTCGATCTGCCGGGTGAGATGGTCGCGAAGGTAGAGCGCCTCCGGCAGGGTCCGGAAACCATGCGCGTGCTCGTTGGCGCCGGGGATCGGCAGCAGCTTGTTGACGCTGCCGATGGAGACGATCAGCCGGTCGTAGCTCAGCTCGGCCCGGTCGCCCTCGCCGTCGACGTAGCAGATCCGCCGGTCCGGCAGGTCGATCTGGTCGATCTCGCCGAGCACCACCCGTACGCCGGGCAGGGTGTCCGGCAGCGAGACGGTGACCCGGCGCGGCTCCAGCACACCCGAGGCGACCTCGGGCAGCAACGGCACGTACAGGAAGTAGTCGGTCGGGTTGATCAGGACGATCTCGGCGGACCCCCGGGCCAGCCGGGACAGGGTACGGGCAGCCTGGTAGCCGGCGAAGCCGGCACCCGCGATGACGATGCGTGGGCGCTTCATGCTGATCTCCGATCGGGGTGGGTGGGCGCAAGCGGGTGTCCCCGTGTCTGCCGGACCCGGGCGCCGGGGAGACCGGGCAGACCTGTCGGGGACACCCACCGGAGGGTTCCGGCCCCGCCTCACCGGACCGGGTGGTCGCGGCGGCAGGGCCGGTGGTCAGTTGTTCGGGTCGTCGGTGCTGATGTCGGCCAGCACCGAATCCGGTTCCCACTCGACGGCGAGGTCACCCATGGAGACCACACCGACCAGGCGGCCGTCGTCGACCACCGGCAGTCGCCGTACCGAGTAGGTCCGCATCAGCTCGGCGGCCGCGACCGCGTCGTCGTACGGCGACACGACCACCACGTCCTCGGTGATGATCTGGCTGAGCTGGGTCATCGACGGATCCATCTCGGATGCCACCGCCCGGACCGTGATGTCCCGGTCGGTCACGATTCCTTGGATATCGCTCCCGTTGGTGACGATGATGTCGCCGATGTCGGCATCCCGCATCTGCCGAGCCGCCGCCGTCAACATGTCACTCGCGTCCATGGTGAACGGCCGGGCCGTCATGAACTCTCCGACGGTCGTCATCGCGCACTCCTCTCGGTGTCGGCGCCGTCTTCGGGGTACCCGGGGTCGGGAGCGGAAAACCAGCACCCTCCCCCGGTCGGCGGGATCGGCTACGCTCGCAGGTCGGAACGGCCACGCCGGCACGAGGTGCACCGGGCGGGCAGGCCGGGTAGGGAGCACGTCGTGTGGGCACGCCGGGTCAGCTGGCGTAAGCCTCTTCCGCCGGATTCGCGGATGCCGCACCCGGCCGACCGGTCATTGCTGCACCGCACCGAACGCTGGCGCGGGATGCCGCTGGCGTTGGCGCTGATCGCGGTCATCACCGTCATCGACGTGCTGACCCAAACCAGCGCGGTCGTTCTCGGGTTCCTGTCGCTGGCCCCGCTGCTCGCCGCCGCCGTCGAGAAGACCCGACGGACCGCGCTGGTCACCGCGGTCGCCTGCGTCGTCGCGTTGGTCGCCGGGCTACCCAGCGGCATGTTCGGCAGCCTGGACCATCTGCTGCGCAGCAGCGTCGTCTTCGCGGTCGGCATCGTGTCGATCTACGTGGCCCGGTCCCGGAACCTGCGGGAGGCCCGGCTGCGCCGGATGACCGAGATCGCCGAGGTCGCGCAGCGGGCGGTGCTGCGCGCACCGCCCCCGCAGCTGGGCGATGTCGCCCTGGTCGCCCGGTATCTGTCCGCGTCCGAGGCGGCCAACGTCGGCGGTGACCTGTTCGCCGTCGTGGACAGCCCGTACGGGACTCGGATCATCATCGGGGACGCGTGCGGCAAGGGGCTGCAGGCGGTCCAGATGTCGGCCACCGTGATGGGTGCCTTCCGGCAGTCCGCCTTCGTACAGCCGGAGCTGTCCGCCGTCGCCGCCGACCTGGACCAGGCGGTGTACCGGGACGGGCTGGGTACCGGACAACCGGCGCAGTTCGTCACCGCCGCTCTGGTGCAGCTCACCGACGACGCGCTGACCGTGATCAACTGTGGCCATCCGGCCCCGGCGCTGCGTACCGCCGACGGGGCGCTGGAAATCCTGGAGCCCGGTGACCGGCACCCGCCGCTGGGGTTGCGCCGCGACGCGCCGGAACCGCTTCGGGTGACCCGGCCCTGGCAGGTCGGAGACCGGCTGCTGCTCTACACCGACGGATTGGTGGAGGCCCGCAACGGCCACGGTGAGTTCCTCGCCTCGGACCAGGTGACCGCGTGCCTGGAGCTGCCGGACCGGCAGGAGGCGCTGGACCGTGTCGTCGCCGAGCTGCAGCGCCACGCCGGCGGCCAGATCAGCGACGACGCCGCGATGCTGCTCGCCGAACGGGTCGCCGCCGGCTGACGACGACCCGCCCGGCGTTGCGGCACGAACTGTTGTGACACGAACTGTTGCGGTGCCGGGCTCAGTCCGCTGCGGCGATCAGCAGCTCGGCGATCTGCACCGCGTTCAGGGCAGCGCCCTTGCGCAGGTTGTCGTTGGCGCAGAACAGCGCCAGGCCATGCTCGACGGTCTCGTCGACCCGGATCCGCCCAACGTACGTCGGGTCCTGACCGGCGGCCTGCAGCGGCGTCGGCACGTCGGACAGCGCCACACCGGGCGCGTCGGCCAGCAGCTCAGCCGCCCGTCGCGGGTCGATCGGCCGGGCGAACCGGGCGTTGATCTGCAGCGAGTGGCCGGTGAACACCGGCACCCGGACGCAGGTCCCGCTCACCCGCAGCTCGGGGATGCCGAGGATCTTGCGGCTCTCGTTGCGCAGCTTCTGCTCCTCGTCGGTCTCGTCGGAGCCGTCGTCGACGATCGAACCGGCCAGCGGCAGCACGTTGAACGCGATCGGCGCGGCGAATGACCGGGGCGCCGGGAACTCCACCGCGCCGCCGTCGAAGGTCAGCGCCGCCGCGCCCTCGGCGACCTTGCGGACCTGCTCGTCCAGCTCGGCGACACCGGCCAGGCCGGCGCCGGAGACCGCCTGGTAGGTCGAGACGACCAGGCTGACCAGGCCGGCCTCGTCGTGCAGCGGGCGCAGCACCGGCATCGCCGCCATCGTGGTGCAGTTCGGATTGGCGATGATGCCCTTCGGGCGGTCGGCGGCGGCCTGCGGGTTGACCTCGGCGACCACCAGCGGTACGTCCGGATCCATCCGCCAGGCCGACGAGTTGTCGATCACCACGGCACCCGCCGCCGCGACCCGGGGTGCCAGCTCCTTCGAGCTGGCCTTGCCAGCCGAGAAGAGCGCGATGTCCAACCCTCGGTAGTCGGCGGTGGCGGCGTCCTCGACGACGATCTCGCCGCCGCGCCACGGCAGGGTCCGGCCGGCCGACCGGGCCGAGGCGAACAATCGCAACTCGTCGACGGGCACCGCCCGCTGCTCCAGTACCTGCCGCATGACGCCACCGACCTGCCCGGTCGCGCCGACAATCCCGATCCTCATGTCGCAATCCCGATCCTCATGCTGCGAAGGTTACCGACGGGCCGGGCCGGGACGGAACCGAGTTGTCCGGCGTCACCTTCCGGCCCGTCGGCGTACCCCCGCGCAGTCAGATCAGGTACGCGTGATCAGTTCAGGTAACGGCGGGCCAGCTGCGGCTGCCGCCACATCGGCCAGAGCAGCGGGCCGCCGTCGGGCAGGTGGAACGGGGCGGTGGCGGTGAGCCGGTAGCCGAGCCGGGCGTACAGGTCGCGGGCTCCGGGGCTGCTGGCCACCACGTAGGCGGCGCTGCCGGCGGTGTCGAAGATGGCGTGCCGGTGGTTCAGCAACGCCGTACCGAGGCCGTAGCCCTGCCGGTCCGGGGCGACTCCGAGGTACGCCAGGTAGTGGTGCTCGCCCACCGGGTGTCGTTCGGCGAGGGCGTTGTCCAGCAACCGGAACCGGTACGCGTACTCACCACAGGTGTCGTCGAGCAGCTGCTCGTACTCGACCGGGTTGGGCAGGATCAGGCTGCACGGACGCCACACCGCCACCGCGCTGTAGTCCTCGGTGAGGTAGATACTGCCCTGGCGCAGCCCGTAGTCGATCAGCGCCGGGCAGAACCGCTGGTAAACCCGGCGACGGGCGACCGGGTCCGGGATGAGCCAGGACGACTCCGGGGTGTCCTGAAATGCCTCCACCAGTGTCTTGGCCACTTGCGGGGTGTCGGTGTAGGTCGCGTACCGGATCATCACCGACGTGTGGAGCTGGGGCATCAGCGCTCGCCTCTCTGCGGCACATTGCGGACACCCGGGTACAACGGACGACACACCGTCGCGGGTTCGAATGTATTTGCCCGCCTACCGACCGCGATTCGGTAGGCGGGCAAGTCACGCTCAGCGCGTGCAGGGTACGCAGTACCGCGCGTGCGGCAGGATCTCCAACCGTTCCCGGAGGATGTCGCCGCCGCACCGGTCGCAGCGGCCGTAACGACCCTCGGCGATCCGGTTCAACGCCTCGACGGTCTGGTCGTAGCCGCGCCGGGCGGCGACGACCAGCGCGGCCCGGGTGTGCGCTTCACCCGGGTCGCCGGTGTCGGCGGTGAGTTCGGTCAACTGAGCCCGGTGCGTGTCCAACTGGTCGGCCAGTTGCACCCGTACCTGTTCGATCCATTCGGTGCCGCGGGTGCTGTGCAGTTCGGTGCTCATCGGGTCTCCCTCGATAGAAAAAGGGCCGAAGCTGGTCCGCTTCGCCCCTGGTGGCCGTCGTCGTTGTGGTGCGACGGCCGTCCGGAGGACCCCGGCCGGTGGGGCGCGGCAAGCCCGGCCGGCCGGCGGCGCCGGGCACGCCGACGCCCACGCCGATCGGAGCCGTGACAGTCACGGCTCCGTCGCGCTGCGCAGGGATGATCATCCGGCAACCATAGGACGCCCCGACGGGAAGGCCAACACGTTAACCACCTGACCGGACATATCAGACTGGTCGCGCGGACCTGACGGCCCTGACGGGGCGGATCTGAAAGGATCGTGGTCGATATACCGGCCAGATCCTTCTTGACCGCGGGGTGGGCTTGCGGGATCGCCGACCGCGAAGCGCAGCGCCGCGTGCCGTTCTGGCGGACCGCACCCGCCATGCTGATCGGCAGCCTCGCCGGGCTCAGTCTCACGGTCAGCGCGTTCCTGGCCTGGTCCGCCGAGGGCCACTACCGGGCAGCGTACGGTGTCGCCCTGCCTGGCGCCCTCGGGTCGGCGTGGTACGCGGCTGTTGCACCTGCTCCGCACCCTGCGCCTGCTGCGACGGCGCTGAGCCCGGTGCGGATCAGTCGGCGTCGTGCAGCTCCCCCAGGCCGGAGGCGGTCAGTTCGTCGCGGATCTTCGCCGCGTCGCCCTCCACCACCAGGGTCAGCCCTTCGGCCTGCAAGTGGGTGGCGGCGGCGGCGGAGACCTGCTCGACCGTCGCCGACAGCAGCTCGTCGCGCAGCCGGGCGTGGTAGTCGTCGGGCAGCCCGTGCACGACCAGGGTCGCCAGGGCGCTGGCGATCGCCGGCGGGGTCTGCAGCTCGACCGAGAGCTGGCCGGCGCGCCACGACCGGGCCACCGCCAGCTCCTCCTCGGTCACCCCGTCGGCCTGGGTACGGGACACCTCACCGACCGAGTCGATCAGGGCGGGCGCGGTGACCCCGGTCTGCACACTGGAGCTGACCGCGAAGCGCCCGAAGCGGCGGGACATCCCGAAGTCCGACCGGATGCCGTACGTGTAGCCGCGTACCTCGCGGATCAGGTGGTTCAGCCGGGATGTGAAGGCTCCACCGAGGACGGTGCTGGCCAGGGTCATCGGTACGTAGTCGGGGTGGGCCCGGTGCGGGGCCGGATGGCCGAGCCGCAACGTGGACTGCACCGCGCCCGGCCGGTCGACCAGGATGATCCGCCGGTGGTCCCGCAGAGTGACCGGCAGCGGTGGTCCGGGCTGTGACGGCGAGCCGGTCGCCCCAGCGAAGGCGGCCACGCCGAGCGCGTCCAGGTCGATCAGGTCCAGGTCGCCGGCGACCAGCAGGGTGCCGGGCCGGGTGAACCACGCACTGTGGAAGTCCACGACGTCCGCCACGGTCACCGCGGCCACCGATTCGGGGTCGCCGCCCATCGGCCGACCGTGCCGCTGGTCGGCACCGAACAGGTCGGCGCGCAGCGCGGATTCGGCCCGCGGCCCCGGGTTGGCCCAGTACATCCGCAGCGCGGTCGCCTCGTCGTCGCGGACCCGCTCGACGTCGGACGAATCCAGCCGGGGGGTCCGGACCGCCTCGGTGAGCAGCTCGACTGCCGCCCCGAGCCGGTCGGTGCTGACCTGCACGCCGACCCGGAACGAGTCCCAGTCGACGGAGATGGACAACTCGGTGCCGAGACCTTCCAGGACCAGGGCGTACGCGGCCGAGTCCCGGATCTCGGTGCCCTCTTCGAGGGCCTTGGCGAGCACTCCGGCCAGCCCCTCCCGGCCGGCCGGTTCCCGGCTGGCACCGGCGTCCAGCAGCAGGGCCGCCACCGCCAGCCGGTGGCCGGGCAGGTGGGCGGCGACGATCTCGCCACCGGCCACACTGCGCCGGACCACGTCCGGGAAACGGTACGGCCGGGCCGCGCCCGGTCCGGGACGCTGCGCGATGATCGTCACTGGTCGCCCTCCGGCAGGTAGCTGAGCTGGACCCGGTTGTCCGGCCGCAACAGGTGTGCGGCCTCGTCGTTGACCGCCTCGGCGGTGACCGCCAGCCAGCCCGGCAGCCGCTCCGCGGCGCGGGCCGGGTCGCCGAACTGGGTGGCGTACCGGCCGAGCGTGTCGGCACGGCCCTCGAAGCTGGCGACCTGACGCCACCAGCCGGTGGTGAGCAGCGCCTTGGCCCGGTCGACCTCGGCGTCGGTGACGCCGTCGCGGGCCACCTCGTCGAGCACCTCGATCAGGCCGTCGGCGAGCCGCTCGGCGGTCACCGTCGGCTGGGCGGTCGCGGTGATGATCAGCGGCGCGGGCGCGTGCGCCAGGTCGACGCCGTACGCGCCCAGGTAGTCGGGCTGCGCGATCCGGGCACCGTCGGCCAGCCGTTGGTAGAGCCGGCTGCCCCGGCCACTGCCCAGCACCGTGCCGAGCACGGTCGCCGCGTCGTAGGCCGGGGTTCCGAACGGGTGGGTGCGGTAGGTGAGGTAGTGCCGGGCGGCCGGCACGTCGGCGGTGACCGTCTCGGTGACCGGGCCGGTTAGCGGTGCCGGCGTACGCCCGTCCGGTGCCGGCGGGATGTCGGCCCGCGCGGCGATCCCGCCGAAATACTTGTCGGCCAGGCTGAACACCTCGTCGGCGTCGGTGTCGCCGACCACGGTCAGCACCGCGTTGTTCGGCGCGTAGTACATCTCGTGGAACGCCTGGAAGGTGGCCAGGTCGGCGGCGTTCAGGTCGTCCATCGAGCCGATCGTGGCGTGGTGGTACGGGTGCCCCGGCGGGTAGAGCAGGGGGAGCAACCGCAGCCAGGCGTCGCCGTACGGCACGTTGTCGTAGCGCTGTCGCCGCTCGTTCTTGACCACCTCGCGCTGGTTGTCCAGCGTCTCCTGGGTCAGCGCCGGCACCAGGCCGCCCATCCGGTCGGCTTCCAGCCACAGCGCGAGGGCCAGATGCTCGGCGGGGACGGTCTCGAAGTAGTTGGTCCGGTCCGGGTTGGTGGTGGCGTTGAGCGAGCCGCCCGCGCCCTGCACCAACTTCATGTGCTCGGTCTTGGCCACGTTGACCGATCCCTCGAACATCAAATGCTCGAAGAGGTGGGCGAATCCGGTCCGACCGGCGGGCTCGTGGCGCGAGCCCACGTCGTACCAGAGATTGACCGCGACCACCGGTGCGCTGGAGTCGGGGCTGACGACGACCCGCAGACCGTTGTCCAGCCGGGTGGTCTCGATCGGCCAGGGGTACCCGTTGGGCGACATGCGCCCGACGTTATCCGATCGGGGCCCCGGCCGGCCGCACCGGGCCGGCCGGGTGCCGTCGGGCGCCGCCCGGCGCTTTCGGAATCAGCCGGTGCCGTCGGGGTCAGCCGGGCGGCTCGCTGCCGGGCTGCGGACGCGGCTGCTCGCGCCGCTCGGAGTCGCCCAGGATGGCGGCGGCCTGACGCACCGGGTCGTCGCTACCGGCCGCCTCCTCCTCCGGCAGCAGGTGGCCGGCGCGCGATTCGATCCGCTCCGCCTCGGCTTCGACGTCGGCGGCGGCCTGGCCGGTGGTGGCGGCGCCCGGTGGTGGTAGGCCGGTGAACGGATCGTCGTCGGTGTCAGTGTTCATGGGCGGAGGGTTTACCCGGGCGGCGACCGAGTCATGCATGTCGTTCCCGCGCAGGTCAGGAGCGGAACAGGCCGGGCAGATCAGGAGCGGAACGGGCCGCGTACCTCGTAGGTGATGCCGCCAGAGGACGCACCCGAGGTGCCGCGCTGCGACGAGAAGTACAGCCGGCCACCGTCCGGGGAGAACGCCGGACCGCAGATCTCCGACGACGACTGGCCGCTGATCCGCAGGAACGGCGCGATCCGCTCGTCCGGGGTGATCAGGCAGATCTCCATGTTGCCGCCGTCCTCGGCGACGTACAGGTCGCCGCCCGGCGTACCGACGATGTTGTCGACGCCGGTCAGCGGCGGGGTGCCGGAGACCAGCGAGTCGTCGTAGGCCAGATCGATCCGCTGGGCGACCGCGTCGTACGCCCAGACCCGGTTGTCGCCCTTGGTGGTGAACCAGCAGACGCCGTCGGCGTAGTGGCATCCTTCGCCGCCGTCGAACCGTTTCGCGCCGGAGACCTGGAAGCGGGTGGGGATCGGACCGCCGTCCGGGTCCGGCACCCGGGCCCAGTTGACCGGACCGCTGGTGCCGCTGCCGGCGACCAGCACCTCCAGGGTGCCGGCGGACAGGTCGCCCCAGGTGTCCGGCCGGAACCGGTAGAAGCAGCCGTTGCTCTCGTCCTCGGTCAGGTAGATCACGCCGCGGACCGGGTCGGCGGCGGCGGCCTCGTGACAGAACCGGCCCATCGCCGGGCGCCGGACCGCGCCGGTGCCGCCGAGCGGGTACGTCTCGTAGACGTACCCGCGGGCCACCTCCTCGCAGGAGAGCCAGGTGCCCCAGGGCATGGCGCCACCGGCGCAGTTGCGGTTGGTGTTCGCCAGGATTCGGTACGCCGAGACGACGTCGCCGCTGGCGTCGAACCGGATCGCCGAGGCGCCGCCGGTGCGGGAGATCTCCGAGTTGGAGACGTACACCCAGCCGGTGCCGGCGGCGAAGCAGGCACCGCCGTCCGGCGCGTCGTGCCAGACGTACGAGGTGTCGCCGACCCGCTGCCGGGACCGGGCCACGACCCGGCTGGTGAAGCCGGCGGGTAGCGCGATGCCGTTGGCGTCGGGGTTGCCGAGTGGCCCGTACGGGCTGGCGCCGGGTTGCGCCGGTGCGGCGAAGGCGCCGGTCCACAGACTGCCGGAGAAGGCGGCGGCACCAGCGCCGACCACCGTGGCACGCAGTACGCTACGACGATCCATCTCAACCTCCATCGATGCTTGTGGCAATCGATGAAGCTAGATGACGCTGATGGCCACGGATGTCGACCGGGGTTAACGGGTGGCGAGGACCGGCCGAAGTCCGGTGGTGGCACCCGGCAGGGGTGGCGCTCAGCGGCCGATCCGGTACAGTGAGCGTCGTGACGCGCACGTATCGATGGTTTAGGCAGCCGGCCCTGGTGCCGGTGGCTCAGCCTTGACCTGACGTCACCCCACCAGAGCCGGCCAAGGGCAGCGGGCATCGACCCCTGCCCTTTCGTATGCCAACGAGCAGCCGGCTCGGCTGGGGGCGCCGGCTCCCCAGGGAGGCTGGCGGAAGGAACACACCACATGAGCACCTCCATCGGCCGCGTCGCCGATCAGCGCATCGACCGGGTCGTGCCGCTCACCACCCCGGCCCTGCTGCACCACGAGCTGCCCCTCGACGACCAGCTCAGCGCGCGGGTGCTGGACGGCCGACGAGCCGTCGCCGGCGTGCTCGACGGACAGGACGACCGGCTGCTGGTCGTGGTCGGCCCGTGTTCGGTGCACGACCCGGCCGCCGCCCTGGAGTACGCGCAGCTGCTCGCCGCCGCCGCGCAACGGCACGCCGAGGACCTGTTGATCGTGATGCGGGTGTACTTCGAGAAGCCGCGGTCCACGGTCGGCTGGAAGGGTCTGATCAACGACCCGGGACTGGACGGATCCGGGGACGTCAACTCCGGGCTGCGGATCGCCCGCTCGCTGCTGCTCGAGGTGCTGCGGGCCGGGCTGCCGGTGGGCTGCGAGTTCCTCGACCCGATCACCCCGCAGTACATCGCCGACGCGGTGGCCTGGGGAGCGATCGGCGCCCGCACCGTGGAGAGCCAGGTGCACCGGCAGCTGTCCTCCGGGCTGTCCATGCCGATCGGCATGAAGAACCGCCCGGACGGCAGCGTCGCCACTGCGGTGGACGCCATCCGGGCCGCCGCAGTGCCGCACGTCTTCCCCGGCATCGACATGTCCGGGACGCCGGCGATCCTGCACACCCGGGGCAACGCCGACTGCCACCTGGTGTTGCGCGGCGGTGCCGGTGAGCCCAACTACGACGCCGCGTCGGTGGCCGCCGCACTGGACCTGCTGCGGGCCGCCGGACTGCCGCAGCGGCTGGTCATCGACGCCAGCCACGGCAACAGCGGCAAGGACCACCGCCGGCAGCCGCTGGTCGTCGAGGACGTCGCCGGGCAGCTCGGCGCCGGGCAACGGGGCATCGTCGGGGTGATGCTGGAGTCGTTCCTGGTGGCCGGCCGGCAGGATCTCGACCCGACCAGGGAACTGGTGCACGGACAGTCGATCACCGACGCCTGCCTGGGTTGGGACCAGACCGCCCAGGTGCTGGGGCGGCTGGCGACGGCGGTCGGCGACCGCCGGGCGGTGCTGGCCGCCGCGCAGCGGTAGCCTGCGGCGCTCTGCGATGACCAGGCCGGGGCCGGCACGACGGCCGGCCCCGGGCGAGTCAGCGGGTGGCTCGGGCACCCAAGGGGCGTCCGTCAGCGGGTAGCGCGACCTGGGGCATCGGTCGGCCGGTGGCCGGCCACCCGCGCGGCGATCCAGACGAAGAACACCGCCAGCGCGACCTGGATCGCGTGTCGCAGCCAGTCGATCCCGGCGGTCTCGCCGATGCCCAACCAGGCGGCGATCACCCCACCGAGCAGGGCAGCGGCGATTCCGACGCCGATGGTCAGCCAGACTGAGATGTTCTGCCGCCCGGGTAGCAGCAGACGTCCCAGAGCGCCGATGATCGCGCCAGCGACGAGCGCCCACAAAATGGTGCCGATCATGAGTCCACCTCCTGGCCCGAGCGTAGGTGCCCGGATCGGACCGGGAGGGCGGAACGCCGACGGTCGGCAGGATGAAACCGGCGGTCCGGTCGGTACGTGGAGCGTCGTTTGCCGTGTCGCGTGCGGGGTAGCAGGCGGAGGTGACCGATGAGACGTCCCGTGCCGAGCTGTACGCACTGCTCGACGACATCTACCTCGGCAAGGAGCGGGTGAGCCGGGCCGAGATCGCCCGCCGGGCGGTCGCCGCCGAGCTGCCCGCTCACCTGCTGACCAGGATCAACGCCCTGCCGGAAGGCGAATACGCCCAGGATGAGGCGGAAGAGGTCCTGCATTCCTCCACGGAAGGTGCCTGATCACCGATGGACGAGCACCAGAACCGGCCGGCCGCCGCACTCGGCCAGACCCCGGACGGCCAGCCACCCGGGGACGACCCGGACTTCGCCGGCGAGCACGACGACACGGCTGTCTCCCACGACATCATCGAAGGGACCGACCGGGACCGGGAGCCGGAGACGCCCCGCGGCTGGTCCGGGATGGAGAAGCCCGGGTTCACCGCCGACTGACGAGCAACCGGCGTTACGGACTGACGGTCAACCGGCGTTGAGGTTGTCGGTGACCGCCCGGACCAGGCTGGTCAGCGTCTCGTCGGCGAGCCGAGTCAGTTGCTCGTGCGGCAGGTCGGAGTCCAGCTCCAGGCGGAGCATTGCACCGCCCGCCTGCACCGGGTACACCTGCACGACAGCCGTCCACGGGCCGCCCGCCGTCGACCACCGGGCCTGCAGGTGGTCGCCGTGGGCTGGTTCCGCCGGCACCTGGCGCAGCGGCCCCGGCAACCAGGCGGCCCTGCGGTCGGGGTCGGTCGCGGTGCCGAACGCCACCTCAGGTGGCGCGGAGACACCGCGTTCGGCGTACGCGGGCACGACTCACTCCCCGTGCCGCAACCGGGCGGCATCGACCTCCCGGCCCGGGTGCCGGGTGAGGTACTCGGTCTCCAGGTCGGCGGTACGGTGCAGATGGTTGGCCAGCGCCGCGTCGGTGCCGTGCCGCAGCGTGTCCAGCCGGGTCCGGTGCAGGCTGCCGATCTCGCGGAGCAGTTCGTCGTCGGCCAGCTCGACCGGGTCGATTCCGGTTTCGTCGACCGTGTCGACCCAGGTCTCGGCGCCCGGTTCGGGCGGGGCCGACCAGGTTCGGGTGGCACCGCCGGGCGAGTGGTCCGGGCGGGGCTCGAAGGGCCGACCGGCCGCCGCCGGGGAGTAGCTGCCGTACCGCGCTGAATCCGTCATCTCCGGCCTCCGGGGAGTCGACGAGGCATTACCGTCGTAGGGTTCCCCGGCCGGTCGGCGGCAAACACCGGGCGCCGGCTTCCGGGCGGCCACGCAGCTGACTACGACGGCTCGTCGGAGAAGCCGACGGCCGGCCGGTACGCTTCCCTGCATGCGGCAGCTGTGGACCCCGGTGTGGATCCTGCGGCACCTGGCGGCGGTGGCGCTGGTGGTGGGCTTCCTCGCGCTCGGCTGGTGGCAGATCAGCCGAGCTGCCGCCGGCAACACGCTGAGCTGGGCGTACGCGGTGGAATGGCCGGTTTTCGCGGCGTTCGTGGTGTTCATCTGGGTCCGCGAGATGCGGCAGGCCCGTCGGGCGGTACCCGGCCCGGACAGCGGGGCACCGGACAACGGCACGCCGAGGAACGACACACCGGAGAACGCGCCGTCGCGGGAGGAGGCGTTCGGCCGGCCGGTACGGGTTCGGTCTGCCCCTGGCGTGACCGCCGCTCCTGGCTCAGACGACCCGGAGTTGGCCGCCTACAACGACTACCTGGCCTGGCTGAACGCGAACCCGCACGCCAGGGCCGGCGACTACCCGGGCTGACCGGAAGAGAGAAGGACGGACGACAGTGTCAGGCGCACTCACCCGGTACCGACTGATCGCGTACGTGGTCGGCGTGGTGCTGATCCTGCTGATGGTGATCGGCATGCCGTTGAAGTACCTGTTCGACCAGGCCATCGTGGTCGAAACGGTCGGGCCGGCGCACGGGTTCCTCTACATGGTCTATCTGGTCGCCGCGTTCGACCTGGCCCGGCGGGCCAACTGGTCGCTCGGCCGGATTCTGGCGATCATGCTGGCCGGGACGGTGCCGTTCGTGTCGTTCTACGCCGAGCGGGTGGTCAGCCGCTGGGCGAGCGAGCAGCCGCGTACCGAGCCGGACAAGGTGTTCACCGGCTGACACCGGACGGGCGGTGACCGGCTGAGGGCGCCCCGCCGGGCCGGCACCGTTGTCGGGCCGACCCGGCCGGGGCGTATGGCCGACGTTGTCGGCGGCCGTACGGAACCGAACCTCGTGCGGGCGTCGGATCACCCCATGGTGTGGCCGCCGGAGCTGGTCCGCACACCGGACAGCCCGGCGACGAATGCCGACCAGGCGGCTGCCGAGAATTCCAGGTGCACTCCGGGATCGGTGGAGTTGCGCACCCCGACCGCCGGGCCGATCTCGGCTACCTCGACGCAGGTCGTCGCCTCGCAGCGGCGGCTCTTACGCCACGCCGGACCGGCAGTGCTGATCACAGTCACCCAGACTCCTTAATAAGGATAAATTGGTAAATTTGCCATCAGAGCACGCAGGCAATCGGGCGGACTGTACCAGTTCTCGATCTTGCCAACGCGACTGGGCGACACCGGGAGAACCGGCGACCCCCCGTCCGGACCACGCGGAGGGGCCAGCCGTCCCACGCGGAGCGGCCGGCCGTCCTTAGCGGACCTGACGGCGGCGGTGTAGCCTGCAACAGGGTGGCAACCAGCCAGGTGGCACTCTGCTAGGCACTCCCCCGGAGCGATCCCATGCCTGCCCGACACCAGGGCCCGACCATCGGGCGTCGCCGGCTGCGTGCGGCGCTACGCCGGGCACGCGAGGCCGCCGCGCTGACCCAGGACTACGTCGCCGCTCAGATGGACTGGTCGCTGTCGAAACTGATCCGGATCGAGTCGGGGTCGGTCAGCATCTCGACCAACGACGTCAAGGCCCTGCTGGACCTGTACGGCGTACGCGACCAGCAGCAGGTGCAGGAGCTCGTCGAATTGGCCCGGGCGGCACGACGGCGCGCCTGGTGGAGCGGCTACAAGGACCGGGTGCCGGCCGCCTACGCGGCCTACATCGGCCTGGAGGCGGAGGCGTCGGCACTGCGGTACTTCCAGCCGATCAGCTTCCCCGGCCTGCTGCAGACCGAGGAGTACGCCCGCGCGGTGATCCCGGCCGACGGCCCGCACCACGTACCGGCGGCCGAGATCGAAGGACGGGTGCAGATCCGGCTGGCCCGTCAGCACGAGGTGCTCCTCGGCGCAAACCCGCCGCAGATCGAGGTGATCATCGACGAGGCGGCGCTGCGCCGGATGACCGGCGGCCCGCGGGTGCTGCGCGAGCAGCTCCTGCACGTGGCGAAGATGTCCGCGGCACCTCATGTCACGGTCCGGGTGCTGCCGTTCGCCGCCGGGAGCAACACGGTGCTCGGGCCGTTCGTCATCCTGCACTTCGCCGACCAGGCCGACGCCGACGTGGTGTACGTGGAGAGTGCTCTGGTCGAGGAGGTCATCGACCGGGCCGACGAGGTCCGGCCGTACCAGCATGTCTTCGACCGGCTACGGGCGGAATCCCTGTCGCCGGCCGACTCGGTGGCGATGCTGCACGACCTCGCCCGTCGGCTCGACGGGCCGGACGCGGGCTGATCGACGTCGACCAGCCCGCCGACGACCACGGCGGCCGCCGGGCCCGCTCACCGCTGGTCGGGCACCCACGGTTCGATGGTTACCGGCTCGGACAGACCGGCCAGCCGGGACATCTCCCGGGCCCGCATCAACGCCCGGCTCACCTGGCCGTACTGGCGTTCGTCGTCGGTGCTGAACAGCAGCACCAGCAGTCCCTGGTGACGGCCCCAGAGTTCGTACGCCCGCGGCCGCAACCGGTCACCGAGCCAGGCGACCGACACCGGCACGAACGCGGCCGCCAGCATGGCGAGGTAGGCACCCGCGCTGACCTCGTCCAGCCCTCGGGTGTAGCCGACGGTCACCGCGACCGCCGCCAGGGTCACGGCGGTCACCGCGATCACCC
The DNA here is from genome assembly GCF_048060215.1 of Micromonospora sp. LOL_021. Classification (NCBI taxonomy): domain Bacteria; kingdom Bacillati; phylum Actinomycetota; class Actinomycetes; order Micromonosporales; family Micromonosporaceae; genus Micromonospora; species Micromonospora sp. LOL_021. The sequence goes on from NZ_JBHMIN010000028.1 coordinate 52,843, forward strand.
GGCCGGTGAGCCGGTCACGGGCGCCTCGTGCGGTCCGGAGTTCGGTGAGATCGCGGACGGCGAACCGCCGGCCGGCCACGACGAACCATTCACCGGTCACGCAGATGCCGGGCTGCCGGTAGAAGGTCCGTCCGACACTGGAGCCGGACGGGGCGGGCACCGGGGAACCGCGTCGGGGTGGGGTCTGGCGAGTAGCACGCATAGCTGCCTCCGAAGGGCTCGTGCGGCGCTGACCTTGCGGGTCCATTGTGCAAACAGCAAGCTACTCGATGGAAGGTAGTCATTCTGCCACCTAGCAGAATGACGTACGGCAGGCCGCGTCCTGGATGGCGAATCGGAGCTTTCGTCCCTATTTATCCAGATAGCTTAGTCACGACAACCGCGCAGACCGACTAATGACGCATTATTCGCAATTGATGAGCCGCTGTCGAATGACGACGCGTCGCAGTCAACCGATCACACCAAGGCAAGGAAAATGTTGCCCAGAGCAGCCAACCGTCACATCCAGTAACTGTCAACGGATCTCGACTAGTTCCATGCCACGGATCACGATCGCAGCGCTTTCCGGGTCGCAATCCTTGCGGCTAAGTTGGACCGGCTGGTCCGGTCGCCAGTCGCCGGGAAGCGGTGACGCCGGTCCAGTGCCGCCGAATCGCCGTCCCGAGATTACCTGGCGTTACAACCAGTGATCCCATGGTCGCGATCCGGGGACCCACCGGCAACTGGGGTGAATCCGCGGTCCACCGCGGTAGGGCGAACTTCCCGCCCGAATCCGTCAGCTAACCCGGTAGGCGGCGAGGAAGAAGGGTTCTGCGTTCTTGTCAACAGCGCGGATTCTGCTGCGCACCCTGATGCTGGCCGGCGTGAGCCTCGGCCTGGTGGTACCGGCGACCGCCGCGACCGCCCAGCCGACGGTCAGCGAACTCACGCAGCAGATCGACGAGGAATCCGAAGAGCTGGCCAAGGTCGTCGAGTCGTACAACCGGCTCAGGGAGGAGGCCAAGGCCACCCGGGCGGCGGCCGAGGAGATCGACGCCAAGCTCGGCCCGTTGCAGGCCGAACTCGCGGCAGCGCAGACCGAGGTCGGTCAGATCGCGGTCAGCGCGTACAAGACCGGCGGGTTGAGCACCGCGAGTGCCCTGCTGGACGGCACCTCCGGCAGCTTCATCCACCGGCTCGGCACCCTGGACCACCTGGCCCGGGACCGGCAGCAGCGACTGAGCGAATTCACCAGCACCCAACTGACCTATTTGGCCGAGCAGGAGAAGCTGCAGGCGGCCCTGAAGAAGCAGGACGCCCAGGTCAAGGAGCTCGCCGACCGCAAGAAGAGCATCGAAGCGGACATCGACGAGCTGATGGACAAGCGGGAACGGGCCTACGGTGCCGCGAGCGAGACCGGCTCGTCGTACACCGGGACCATCCCGTCGGTGTCCGGTGCCGCCGGCTCGGTCGTCGAGTTCGCGTACGGAGCCATCGGCAAGCCGTACGTCTGGGCCGCCAGCGGCCCGAACGGCTACGACTGTTCGGGCCTGGTGCTCGCCGCGTGGCGTACCGCCGGCAAGAGCCTGCCGCACAACGCGGCGATGCAGTGGGACGTGGTCGCAAAAATCAACCGTGGCGCGCTGCAGCCCGGTGACCTGGTGTTCTACAACGGTCTTGCCCACGTCGGCCTGTACGTGGGCGGCGGCCAGGTGATCCACGCACCCACCTTCGGCCGCACCGTCGAGCTGGCCAGCGTGGACATGATGCCGCCGTACGGCTACGGCCGGGTCCGCTGACCCGGTAGGTCGCCAGACACTGACGACGGCCCGGCATCCGCGGATGCCGGGCCGTCGTCAGTTCGTCAGTCAGGTTCGTCGGCGGGTTGTGTTCAGGTTCGCGGCGGATCAGGTCGCCAGCAGCCGGTTCGTCAGGCCGCCTGCAGCCCTTCCGCCCGGGCCAGCTCCCGCAGCCGGCCCAGCGCCTGGATCTCCAACTGACGGATGCGCTCGCGGGACAGCGAGAAGCGCGACGCGACCTCGGTCAGCGAGTGCTCCCGCCCGTCCTCCAGGCCGTACCGGGCCCGCATGATGCCGGCGGACCGGTCGTCCAGGTGGTTGAGCAGGCCCTCGATCCGCTGCCGCTCCAACCCGGTGAGCACGATGTCCTCCGGCGACGGTGCGTCGCTGTCAGCCACCAGGTCACCCAGGTTGGTGTCGCCGTCGTCGCCGACCGGGGTGTCCAGCGACACCGTGTCCTGCGACCACCGCACCAGCTCGTGCACCCGCTCGACCGGCACGCCGAGCGAGGCGGCGATCTGCTCCGGCTCGGGGTCCGAACCGAGCTCGCGGGTCAACTGGCGGGCCACGTTGCGCATCCGGTTGACGTCCTCGACCAGGTGCACCGGAAGCCGTACGGTCCGCTCCTGCTGGGCGATCGCCCGGCTGATGGCCTGCCGGATCCACCAGGTCGCGTAGGTGGAAAACTTGAAACCACGCTCGTAGTCGAACTTCTCCACCGCGCGGACCAGACCGGTGTTGCCCTCCTGGATCAGGTCCAGCATCGGCATCCCGGACCGGACGTAGCGGCGGGCGATCGACACCACCAGACGCAGGTTGGCCCGGATGAACAGGTCCTTGGCCCGCTCACCCTCGACGACCAGCCGCTCCAGCTCCTCGCGGCTCACCCCGGCCCGCGGCACACCCTGCTCCAGCAGGTGCTCCGCGTACAGACCGGCCTCGATCGCCTTGGAGAGGTCGACTTCCCGGGCCGCGTCGAGCAGCGGCGTGCGGGAGATCTCATGCAGGTAGACGCCAACGAGGTCCCGCTCCTCGGCTACCTCGTCGGTCCGCAAAGCCATCGTCTTCTCCACGTTGCTCACGGTCCCCTCGTTAACCCCACGTCGTGCCCTGTCACCTGCGATGCGCATCTCCATCAGCCTCTCCCCCGTCACGTCCGCCTCCGATCCGGCGAACCTGATGTGGCAGGCCCCGCCGTATGGCGCCGACACCTGCACAACAGATGAGACGCGTCAGGGATTCCGTCTCGTGAGTCGAAGCTGACACGATTGCCTGAATAATTGCTGTGAACAGGATTGACGTTTCCTGCCAGGCTCCTCGATCGCCGCGCTGCGTCGGGCCGGCCGACTGCCCGATTCACTGAGGTCGGCGGGGTGTGGCAGGCTCCCAGCACACCACGACACCGGGCAGGGCGCAGCGATTCCCGTCACTACCCCTCCTGCGATCCTCGTCACTGCCCGCCGGTTGGTTGGTCCAGGCCAACGCCGGTTGGTTGGTCCTGGCCAGGAGTACGGCCCGAGCGGGGTGCACGGTTCAGCACCTCCCGACAGACACCGGCCACCGGGTCACGACGCACGCGAATCGTCCGGATCCGGCCGCCACGAGGCGCCGGCCGGACGGCCGTCGTCCGGCCGCCAGTCGGTCAGCCGCTGCCGGATCACCGCGGCGACCTGGGCGGCCGTGCCCCGGGCGTCGATCACCACGAACCCGGCGGCCTCCGGCAGCGACCCGTATGCGGCCGCGCTGGTCGCCAGGAACTCCAGCGACTCGTGGTCGGTGCCCCGGGCGTCGATCCGCCGGGCCGCTTCGGCGGGCGGCAGCCAGAGCAGGAACGTCACGTCCGGTCGGGGAAACACCCGGTAGGCCAGCCGGGCGAGCCGCTCCCAACGGCCTGCGCCGTGGGTGCGGATGCTGGCGTACTGGCAGACCGCGTACCGGTCCATCACCGCGATCGCCCGGCGTGAGCCGAGCACCGACCGGGCGATCGCGAGCCAGCGCAGCAACGCCTCGAGAAACATCAGCCCGCCACGGCCGACCATCCGCCGGGCGTCCGGGCGGCCGAGTCGGACCGCGAACCGGTCGAGCCAGCGTCGGCCGCCGGCGTTGCGCCAGTACCGGGCGGGCCGGCCGGCAGCGGTCAGCGCCTCGGCCAGCAGGTGCGCCTGAGTGGTCTTGCCGACCCCGTCGATGCCCACCAACGCGATCCGTCGCAGCCCGGCCGGCGGCGACCAGGCCGGATCGGCGTCCACTGTGCTCCCTGCGGTGTCCGGTGGCGGGCATGGCGGCACGGCTGACGACGTGGACCGTACAGGCGACGGCCGGCGCGGCGCGGGCCGGGACGGCGACGGCGACGGCGACGGCGACGGCGGTGATGGTGGCGCATGGGTCACTGTGACGAGCACCTTCCCAACGGTAGCGAGCACGCGCACGTCGTCGCCCCGCTCGCCCCCTGTCACGCGCCGTGTCGCACGCACGAACCGGCCGGGAACGGGTATGCCGCCGATGGGCACCGGACGACAGCCAGGAGGTGGGGCAATGACCCGGACATCGGGGCAGTCGACGCGCCAGACCGGGCCGGACCGGCTCGACGGCTACACCGAGGCGGCGGTGCAGCGGCTACTCAGCGAGCACGCTGACGTCGCCGAGCAGGGCGTGGACGTCTCCCGCCGGGACCACGGCCTGGTGTTGTGCGGCGAGGTGGAGAGCGCCTTCCGGCGGGCGGAGATCGTCCGGCTGGTGGCCGAGCGCTTCCCCGGCGTACGCCTGATCGTCGACATCGTCGTCAGCCGGACCAGCGCGCCGACCGAGGCGGAGGAGTTGTCGTGATCCGCGTCGCAGCCGTCGGAGACGTGCACATGGACAGCGACGTGCTGGGCCGGTTCCGGCCGGCGTTGGCGCAGCTCGACGACCGTGCCGACGTCCTGCTGCTGGCCGGCGACCTGACCCGGCACGGCACGGAGTCGGAGGCGCGGTGCGTGGCCGAAGAGTTCGGTGGTCTGCCGGTCCCGGTGGTGGCGGTGCTCGGCAACCACGACCACCACTGTGACCAGGTGCCGCAGCTGGTCGGGATCCTCCGGGACGCGGGGGTCACAGTGCTTGACGGCGACGGCGTGGTGCTGGACTGCCCCGGCGGGCGGCTCGGGGTGGCCGGGGTCAAGGGGTTCGGCGGCGGATTCGCCGGGCGGTGCGCCAGCCGATTCGGCGAGCCGGAGATGAAAGCGTTCGTCGCCACCACGGCGGACGCCGCCGATCGGCTACGAGCGGCGCTGATCGGTCTGGACTGCGAGATACGGGTGGCGCTGACCCACTATTCGCCGGTGCCGGAGACGCTCACCGGCGAGCCGCCCGAAATCTACCCGTTCCTCGGCTCCTACCTGCTGGCCGAGGCGATCGACGCGGCACCAACCGACCTCGCGGTGCACGGTCACGCCCACTTCGGCAGTGAACGGGGCACCACGCCCGGTGGGGTACGGGTCCGCAACGTCGCCCATCCGGTGATCAAACAGGCGTACAGCGTCTATTCGCTCGCCGGGTCGGTGGCTTGACCAGACCGGTGAAGGTTTCCGTCGCCGGGCGCAAGGGTACCCAGCGACCATGGAGCTACTTCTCTGGATTCTCGCAGTCGTCCTGGTCGTCGCCGGCGTTCTCGCGCTGTTCCGCCGGCAACTGCTCTGGGGCATCGTGCTGATCGTCGTCGGGCTGCTCGTCGGTCCCGGTGGCGTGAGCCTGTTCGCTTGACGGTGCCGGGCGTACCCCCCGTACCGCTTCGATCTGACCACATCGACCCCGAGCCTGCCGGGGCCGCCGAACCCGGCCCGGTCCTCCCCACCGCGGACCGGCGCCGGCGGCCCCGGCCTGGCCTGCTGTTTCCTGGAGTCGCCATGCGCTCGTGGTGGGGTTTCCCGGTGTTCCTCGGCCTGGTGGCGGCCGCTGCGGCGGTCGGGGCGTTCGCCGCCCGCGAGGCCGGTTCCCGGTACGCCGAACTGGTCCAGCCGTCCTGGGCACCGCCGTCCTGGCTGTTCAGCCCGGTTTGGACCATCCTGTACGTGCTGATCGCCGTCGCCGGGTTCGCCGTCTGGCGGCGGACCGGTGTCGGCCTGGCGATCGCCAGTTGGCTCGCCCAACTGGTGCTCAACGCCGCCTGGACACCGCTGTTCTTCGCCGCCGGCCGGTACGGTCTGGCGTTCGCTGAGATCGTGCTCCTCTGGCTGCTCGTCGGCGCCACCGTGGTGCTGTTCTGGCGGGTGTGGCGACCGGCTGCCCTGCTGATGGCCCCGTACTGGGGCTGGGTCACCTTTGCCGCCGCGCTGAACCTGTCCATCTGGCAGCTCAACAGCTGAGTAGCGGGTCAAGGTTTCCGAATCGTTACTGGCTCGTAGCTGGCCAGGACTGGACGAGCTTCCATTGCAAGCGCTTACATGTGAAGACGCCCAGACAAGCAACCGACCGGCGCAGCCAGACCGCAGGGACGCGGGGCCCGCCGGCTAGGAAGGGAGAACGCTCCATGGCGGTCTTCACCAGACCACGCCAGGCCTTCGCGCTCGCCAGCGTGCTCGGGCTGGCCCTCGCCTCGACGGCGTGTGTTTCCGACAGCGGCACCAGCGCGGACCCGGATTCCGAGGAATGCGCCCCATACAGTGACTACCAGGGCAACGACGGCACCGAGGTGACGATCTACGCCTCGATCCGTGACGCCGAGGCGGACCTGCTCGAGCAGTCCTGGAGCGAGTTCGTCGACTGCACCGGCATCGACATCCGCTACGAAGGCAGCGGCGAGTTCGAGGCCCAGCTGCAGGTGCGGGTGGACGGCGGCAACCCGCCGGACATCGCCTTCATCCCGCAGCCCGGCCTGCTCGGGCGGTTCGCCGAGGCCGGCCAGCTGCAGGCCGCCTCGGACGAGACCAAGGCGATGGCCGAGGCCAACTACAGCGAGGACTGGCTGGCGTACGGGACGGTCGACGGCACCTTCTACGGCGCCCCGCTCGGCTCCAACGTCAAGTCCTTCGTCTGGTACTCGCCGAGCATGTTCGCCGACAACGGCTGGACCGTGCCGGAGACCTGGGACGAGCTGATCGCACTCAGCGACGAGGTCGCCGCCACCGGCACCAAGCCGTGGTGCGTCGGGGTCGAGTCCGGTGACGCCACCGGCTGGCCGGCCACCGACTGGATCGAGGACATCATGCTCCGGACCCAGACGCCGGAGGTCTACGACCAGTGGACCACCCACGACATCCCGTTCAACGACCCGCGGGTCGCCGAGGCCGTCGACCAGGCCGGCTCGATCCTCAAGAACGAGGAGTACGTCAACGGCGGCTTCGGTGGCGTCTCGAGCATCACCGCGACCGCGTTCCAGGAAGCGGGCGTGCCGATCCTCGACGGTGACTGCGCGCTGCACCGGCAGGCCAGCTTCTACGCCAACCAGTGGCCAGAGGGCACCGAGGTGGCCGAGGACGGCGACGTCTTCGCGTTCTACTTCCCGACCAACGACCCGAGCGCCGGCCAGCCGGTCCTCGGCGGTGGCGAGTTCACCGTGGCCTTCGCCGACCGGCCCGAGGTCCAGGCGGTGCAGACCTACCTGGCCTCGCCGGAGTACGCCAACAGCCGGGCCTCGCTCGGCAACTGGGTGTCGGCCAACACCGGGCTGGACATCGCCAACGTGGAGAACCCGATCGACCGGCTCTCCGTGGAGATCCTGCAGGACGAGAACACCACGTTCCGCTTCGACGGGTCGGACCTGATGCCGGCCGCGGTCGGCGCGGGCACCTTCTGGCGCGGCATGGTGGACTGGCTCAGCGGCCAGAGCACCGAAGAGACCCTCGACTACATCGAAGGCTCCTGGCCGACCAGCTGACACCACGCGGCCGGCCCACCCACGATCACACCGGGGGTGGGCCGGCCGCACCATAGCTGGCTCCGGTCGACGATCCGTTGGGAGGGCGGATGTACTTCGACTTCGCTGAGCAGTACCCGAAGCTGTTGATGCTGCTGTACGGCCTGATCGCGTTCGTGGTGATCGTCGGCGGCATGCTGCTGTTGCTCGACGCGGTGCCGAGCTGGTTTGCCCGCCGACGGGAGCAGCGACTGATCGCGGCCAGCGCCGGCGGTGGTGCAGCGGTGCCGGTCGGCCGCCCTCGGCGCGGCGGCGAAGGCCTGTTCGGCCTGTTCTTTCTGCTGCCGGCCCTGCTGCTGCTCGGCATCGGGCTGGTCATTCCGGCGCTGCGCACCACCGTCCTGTCGTTCATGGACGGACGCTCCGAGAACTGGGTTGGCCTGGAGAACTACCGGTGGATGTTCTCCCAGGACGAGATCATCCAGGTGCTGACAAACACCCTGATCTGGGTGATCCTGGTGCCGACGGTGGCGACCGCGATCGGCCTGCTCTACGCGATCATGGTGGACAAGGCCCGGTTCGAGGCGCTGGCCAAGTCGCTGGTCTTCATGCCGATGGCGATCTCCTTCGTCGGCGCCAGCATCATCTGGCGGTTCGTCTACGCGTACCGGGGCGGCGAACAGGAGCAGTACGGCCTGCTCAACTACCTGGTCACCCTGTTCGGTTGGGAACCGCAGCGCTGGCTGCAGCTCAACGCCCCGCTGAACACGCTGCTGCTGATCGTGGTGATGATCTGGATCCAGGCCGGGTTCGCGATGGTGGTGCTCTCCGCCGCGATCAAGGCGATCCCGGCCGACATCATCGAAGCCGCCCGCCTCGACGGGGTGAACGCCTGGCAGATGTTCTGGCGGGTCACCATGCCGAGCATCCGCCCGGCGCTGATCGTCGTGGTGGTGACCATCTCGATCGCCACCCTGAAGGTCTTCGACATCGTCCGGACGATGACCAACGGCAACTACGACACCGGTGTGATCGCCAACGAGATGTACAACCAGGCGTTCCGCTACGGCCAGAACGGCTACGGCTCGGCCCTGGCGGTGTTCCTGTTCGTGCTGGTCATCCCGATCGTCATCTACCAGATCCGTAACCTGCGCAAGCAGCGGGAGGTGTGACACCCGTGACCACCACCACGCCCCCCGTGGCCGCTCCGGCCAGCAGCGGGGAGGAACGGCCCCGTACCCGGGTCGGCCGGGTCCGCAAACGGCTCAACACTCCGACGGCGACGATCGTCGCGATCGTCATCGCGGTGATCTGGACCATTCCGACGTTCGGTCTGTTCGTCTCCTCGTTCCGACCGGCCGAGGAGATCCGGACCACCGGTTGGTGGACCTTCTTCACCAACCCGCAGGTCACCCTGCAGAACTACCAGGACGTGCTGTTCGGCCGGTCCTCGTCGTCCGGGCAGTTGTCCAGCTACTTCGTCAACTCACTGGTGATCACCATCCCGTCGGTGCTGTTCCCGCTGGCCTTCGCGGCACTGGCCGCGTACGCGCTCGCCTGGATCAACTTCCGCGGCCGGGACCTGATCTACATCTGCATCTTCGCGCTGCAGATCGTGCCGCTGCAGATGGCGCTGGTGCCGTTGCTGCGGTTCTTCTCGCAGGGCACCACCATCGGCGGCGTCACCATCACCCCACCATGGGGGCTGGACAGCTACGAACGCTACGTCCAGGTCTGGTTCGCGCACACCTGCTTCGCGCTGCCGCTGGGGGTGTTCCTGCTGCACAACTTCGTGTCGCAGCTGCCCAAGGACCTGATGGAGGCGGCCCGGGTCGACGGGGCCAGCCACCCGAAGATCTTCCGGACCATCGTGCTGCCGCTGATCGCACCGGCGCTGGCCGCGTTCGGGATCTTCCAGTTCCTCTGGGTCTGGAACGACCTGCTCGTCGCGTTGATCTTCGCGGGCGGCGAGAGTCGGGTGGCACCACTGACGGTACGGCTGGCCGAACTCGCCGGCACCCGAGGTGACCAGTGGCAACGCCTGACGTCCGGTGCCTTCGTCTCGATCATCGTGCCGTTGATCGTCTTCCTCTCCCTGCAGCGGTACTTCGTCCGAGGGCTGCTGGCCGGCAGCGTCAAGGGCTGACCGCGAAGGCGACGCCGGCCGCGACCACGCGGGCGAGGTGATGATCCATGACCAGAATCGACGACGTCGCCCGGCTGGCCGGGGTCTCCACGGCGACCGTCTCGCGGGCCCTGCGGGGCCTGCCGACGGTCACCGAGGCGACCCGGCTGCGGGTCCTCGACGCCGCCGCACAACTCGGATACATCGCCTCGCCCAGCGCGTCGCGGCTGGCCGGCGGCAAGACCCGGGCCGTCGCGGTCGTGGTGCCCCGGATCACCCGCTGGTTCTTCAGCACCGTCGTCGAAGCCGCCGAGGACACGCTGCAGGAAGCCGGCTACGACCTGCTGCTGTACAACCTCGGCGGGCGGGAGAACGCCCGACAGCGGATGCTGCACACCGCCAGCCTGCGCCACCGGGTGGACGCGCTGATGCTGGTCGCCACCCCGCTGCACCGGTCCGACTTCGCCGCCATCTCGGCGTTGGGCATGCCGGGGGTCACGGTCAGCTCCGGCACCGGCGTACCCGGCTGGCCCAGCATCCGGATCGACGACGTGGCCGCGGCCCGGACCGCCACCGGTCACCTGATCGGGCTCGGGCACCGACGGATCGCCCACATCTCCGGCAACTCCGGCGAAGAACTGGCCTTCACCGCCCACCTGGACCGCCGCCGCGGCTACCAGGAGGCGCTGGCCACGGCCGGCCTCACCCCGGACCCGGCGCTGGACGTGGAGAGCGACTTCACCATCGCCGGCGGCGGCTCGGCCACCACCGAACTGCTGCGCCGCGGCCCGGTGCCGACCGCGATCTTCGCCGCCTGCGACGAGATGGCGCTCGGCGCCATCGCCGTACTGCGGCAGGCCGGGCTGCGGGTGCCGGCCGACGTCAGCGTGATCGGCATCGACGACCACGACGTGGCCCGGGTAGTCGGGCTGACCACCGTCGCCCAACCCGCCGCCGAGCAGGGCCGGCTGGCCGCCGGTACGCTGCTCGGCCCGCTGGCCGCCGATACGCCGCCCAGCCCGCTGGCCGGCACCGCCGCCGCGCCGACCGACACGGTGACCCTGCCCACCCGGCTGGTGGTCCGCGAGTCGACCGCGCCACCCCGGGAAACCGGGTGACCGCCACCCCGGGAAACCGGGTGACCGCATCGGCGGACCTGGTAGACCCACGTACGAGGCACCGGTGACCCCGCTGCCAGGGCGTTGCTGGCAGCGGGGAAGCCCGCCAACCGAACTGAGCTGAGGAGCACACTGGTGAACACGCCATCGACCCGTACCCGTGACGGTGCCGGGACCCGTACCCGTGACGGTGCCGGCACCGAATGGTGGCGGGAGGCGGTCATCTACCAGATCTACCCCCGGTCGTTCGCCGACTCCGACGGCGACGGCATCGGTGACCTGCCCGGCGTCGTCGCCCGGCTGGACGACCTCGTCGCCCTCGGCGTCGACGCGATCTGGCTGTCGCCGTTCTACCCGTCGCCGCAGGCCGACGCCGGCTACGACGTCGCCGACTACCGCGACGTCGACCCGATCTTCGGCCGGCTGGCCGACGCCGACCGGCTGATCACCGAGGCACACGACCGAGGGCTGCGGGTGATCGTCGACCTGGTACCGAACCACACGTCGTCGGCGCACCCCTGGTTTGTCGAGGCGCTCGGCGCCGAGCCGGGCAGCTCGGCCCGGGACCGGTACATCTTCCGCGACGGCCGCGGCCCAGATGGGGACCAGCCGCCGAACAGCTGGCGGTCCGTCTTCGGCGGCCCGGCCTGGACCAGGACCGACAACCCGGACGGTACGCCGGGCCAGTGGTACCTGCACCTGTTCGACGCCGGCCAGCCCGACCTCAACTGGGACTCCACGCAGGTCCGCGACGAGTTCGTGGCCATCCTGCGGTTCTGGCTGGACCGGGGCGTCAACGGCTTCCGGGTCGACGTGGCGCACGGCCTGGTCAAACAGGCCGACCTGGCCGACTGGCACTACCCGGAGGAGACCACCTCCGGCGACCACGTCGACCAGCCCCGGCCGCCGATGTGGGACCAGGACGGCGTACACCAGATCTACCGGCAGTGGCGGTCGGTGCTGGACGAGCACCCCGGCCAGCAGATCCTGGTCGCCGAGGCGTGGGTGCAGCCCGCGGAGCGGCTCGCCGCGTACGTCCGACCGGACGAGATGCACCAGGCGTTCAACTTCGAGTACCTGGAAGCGGCGTGGACCTCCGACGCGCAGCGTACGGTGATCGAACGCTCGTTGGCCGCCACCGAGGCCGTCGGCGCGCCCACCACCTGGGTGTTGTCCAACCATGACGTGCTGCGCCACGCGACCCGGCTGGCGCTGCCGATCGGCGCCGCCCGGCCGCGCGGCATCGGCGCGAACGACCCGCAACCGGACACCGCGCTCGGGCTGCGCCGGGCCCGCGCCGCCACCCTGCTGATGCTGGCGCTGCCCGGCTCGGCCTACCTCTACCAGGGTGAGGAGCTGGGTCTGCCGGAGCACACCACGCTGCCGGACGAGGTCCGGCAGGACCCGACCTGGCGGCGCACCGACCACACCGAACGAGGCCGGGACGGCTGCCGGGTGCCGATCCCGTGGGAGGCGGACAGCCCGTCGTACGGGTTCGGGCCGACCGACGCCAGCTGGCTGCCGCAGCCACCGGTGTGGGCCGAGTACGCCCTCGACCGGCAGCGCGACGTGCCGGGGTCGACCTACGAGCTGTACCGGACGGCGCTGCGGCTGCGCCGCGAACTGGGACTCGGTGCCGGCCGGCTGCGCTGGCTGGAGTCGCCGGAGGATGTGCTCGCCTGCTGCGTCGACGAGGTGACCGTGGTGACGAACTTCGGCGCCGAGCCGGTGTCGCTGCCGCCGGGCACCGAACCGCTGATCGCCAGCGGTCCGCTGACCGGCAGCGGGCGGGTGCCGACCGACGTCACCGTCTGGGCCCGGCAGCGCGTTCGCTGAGCAGGGTGTGCACGTCGGCGATGTCGCCCGGCGCCGACCGGGACGCCAGCCAGTACATGATCCCGGTCGGGATGAAGAACAGCTGGAACACGGCGAGGCCGACGGCGTAGTTCAACGGCGGTGGGACGACACCGCCGACGGCCCGCAGGGCGACCGGCAGCAGCGCGTTGCCGGTCGCCCGCCCGACCCCGTTGACCAGGTTGCCGAGGCTGTAGACGGTGCCCCGGTGCTCCGGCGGGTTCACGTCGGCGATCAACGCGAACCAGTTCGGCGAGTTCGCCGACGTCAACGCCAGGGCGAGCAGCGCGGTGAGGAAGCTCAGCCCGATCGTCGGCTCGGTGAACACGCCGCCCAGCACGGCGGCGGTGACCGCGCCGGCACCCGCGCCGTCCGGCACGTCGATGCGCATCGGCACGAAGAACAACACCAGGTAGAACGGCACCGCCGCGAGGATGCCGACCGCCGCGACCAGGGCCCGGCCCCGAGGGGTACGCCGTTGCAGCCGGTCGCCGACCAGCCCGCCGACGATCGACAGCGCCCCGCCGAGCTGGAACAGGGTGGCGAAGACGCTGCCGACGATGATCGCCGTACCGGCGGTGTAGCCCTGTTCCTCGGCGCGGGCCCGGAACAGCGCCGGCAGCCACACCAGCGAGCCGAACGCCACCTGCGCGGTGAGCCCCTGCGCCACCAGCCAGACGTTGGTCCGCCGCCGGGCGATCGTCGGCAGGTCGGCCCGGCTGATCCGGTGCTCGTACTCGCCGCCGGCGGCGAACCGGTCGGCCAACTCCGGCTGGCTCTGCCCGCGCCGCACGTCGTAGGTGAACAGGTACGCGACCGTCGCGGCCAGCCCGGCGGCGGCCAGCACCAGGAACGGCCGCCGCCAGTCGGCATGCCCGAGCAGCCCGCCGAGCAGGGTCCCGGCCAGCGTGCCGACGCCCTGCGACAGCCCCCAGAAGCTCATCACCAGGCCCCGCCGGCCGGGGGTGATCAGGTCGCTGACCACGGAGAAGCCGACCGAGGCGACCGCGCCGAGGCCGACGGCGGCGACCAGCTGCGCGGCGAAGAACACCGGGTAGCTGCCCGCGAGGGCGGTACCGGCCGCGCCGAGGCCCCAGATCACCGTACCGGCCATCAGCAGCGGTTTACGGTTGCCGTGGTCGCCGACGTACGCCCAGCCGACCGCGGCGATCGCGGCGACCAGGAAGGTCGCGGCGGTGACCGCGCCGATCGCCCCCTCCGGTACGGCGTACGTGTCGGCGATGCTGCCGTACAGCGGCGGGACCAGACCGATCGCCACGTTGTCCAGCGAGGCGAGCACGATGAACACGACGACGCTGTAGATGCGGTGCGCCCGCCCACCGGTCAGCGTCATGCCGACGAGTATGGATCAGCGCACCGTCGATCGGTGCGCGGGCCACCGTCAGCCGAGGAGAATGCCCAGCATGCCAGCGGGCTACCGCCCGTACGGAGACCGCAAACCGTACGTCGTGCCGGACACCCTCACCGGGTTGACCGGCCCGACCGAGGGCGTGGTCACCCTCCCCCACCATCTGGACTGGTCCGGTCACGCCGAGTATGACCTGGACCGGCCCGCGCGCCTGGTCAGCATGTACAAGGTGGTGCTCACCGAGGCCGGCTCGGTCGACGACCTGAACACCTGGCTCAACGCCGACCTGATCCGGCGACTCTGGCCCGCCCTCTGGCTGCCGACCCGACTGCGGCGACTCTGGGAGGGCACCTTCCACGAACTCCGCCGCCACGACGAGCCGCTCGAAGGGCAGCACCGCACGGCGTGATCCGCGAGGCACGCCCGGTGTGACGGGCGTCGACCTGGTACGTCCGGCGACGCGGCTCGGGTCCGGTTTCCGCTGGGCGTGAACTTGCTAGCGAGGTGACCGACGGTATTGGAAGGCTTTCGGGATGGGAGTCCAGGGAGCCCTGCCGTCACTCGTTCGGTCGTCGCCCTACTGGCCGGTGGTCAGGCACCGGGTTCTGCGGCGGCTGCTTTCAGGGTTCGGTTTGTCGTATGTGGGCGAGGGCATGAGCCTGCTCGCGGTCAGTTGGCTCGCGATCCAGTTGGCGCCTGAGCGCAGCGCCGGGGTCTGGGTGGCAGTGGCGGTCGCCGCATACACGCTGCCGGGTGCGCTCGGCAGCGTGTTGTTCGGCCGGCTGCTGAACGGTCGCAGTGGTGCCCAACTGGCAGCCTGGGACGCTGTCCTGCGGGCGGTGGTACTGGCGATGATCCCGGTGGTGTACCTCGCTGGAGCACTCGACATCGCGCTGTACACCGTGCTGTTGGGGCTTTCCTCGCTGTTGCGGTCCTGGGGGTCGGCGGGCCGGTTCACCCTCATCGCCGAACTGCTGCCGCAGGAACACCGGCTGGCGGGCAATGCGCTCATCGGCCTGTTCGCCGAGGCGTCGATGCTGGTCGGTCCGGCATTGGCGGCGATCCTCATCGGTGTCGGCGGTCCCGTCCTCGTCATCGCCGTCACCGCTGCGACCTTCGCTGTCCTCGCGATCACCTACCTGCTCGCCGTGCCGAGGACGGCCCGGGCCCCGATCGAACAGCGGCAGGCGTCCAGCCTGGCCGGCTTCACCGCGATCTGGCGCGACCGCACCCTGTTGGGCCTGTCCGTCCTGACCTTCGGCTTCTTCTTCCTCTACGGGCCGGTGCAGGTGGCGCTCCCGATCCACGCCGTACAGACACTCGGCGGCTCGGCCGGAGCCCTCGCCGCGTTCTGGACGGTGTTCGCGGTCGGAGCGATCGTCGGCGGCTTCGCCGCCGGCTACCTCCGCCGCTGGCCACTGTGGCCGACCACGATCGCCATCGTGCTCGGCTGGGGGGCGGCGCTGCTGCCACTCGGCCTCGGCGCACCCACCGGCCTCGCCCTTGCCGCGTTCGCGGTTGGCGGACTGATCTGGGCGCCGTTTCCCGCCACCACGATGGCCCTGCTGCAACAGTCGACCGACGGCACCATGAGAGCACCCGTGCTCGCCGCGTACGCCGCCATCGTGACCTTGTCCGTGCCGCTCGGCACCGTGGCCGGAGGGCCGCTGATCACCGCAGTCGGTGCCCGACCCACCATCGTCGCTTCAGCCGTGCTGACTCTGGCCTTCGGCGCGGCGGCGGCAGGTATCGCGTTGTTCAGGGCGTACCGATCGAAGCGCGGCAGGCAGGAAGTCCACGACCAGCCAAGCGAGCCCGTACAAGGTGCTGACGGCTCGGTCCCGTTGGTCACAGTCACCAATGCGGCGCACCAGGATCAGCCCTGATCCACCGAGCCTGGACGTTGATACCGATCATCGTCGGCTGTTCCGCATCACCTCGACGATCTCAGACGCCGATGGACCAGCAGATCGGTTACTGATCTTCAGCCTCCGGACGATATCGGCATTCGTCGGACGCTCGGTGGTCTTGATCGTTGGCGTGCGGCGTAGGCCGACGGCGACTTGCCGACAGCCGCCGCCCGCCGCTTGATCGCCTCAGCGGAATCATCGGACACGGCTCGGGATATACAGTGTGGCGACGAAGGGTGGCTAGCGCATTACCAGCTCGCCGCAGGTCGCCTCAAACTGCACCTCATGATGCGCGGGATGCGCCCTGGTCCGGGGATCGGTCGACGAGGCGGAATGAGGGCAGCCCGCGTCGGCGGATCAGCCACTCGGCGACAATCACGTTGGGCAACCAGGACAGGAACGGCACGGCAGCGTAGGCGGTCTCGAACAGCAGGTCCGGGTCCGCGTCCGGTTCGGCGAACGGCAACTGGACGACGATGAGGACGCCAACCCAGGAGCGCAGGGTGACAGCGGCGAACGTCAACGCGTAGTTGCGGATCATCCAAGCTTGGTGCTGGCGCACGTCCCGCCGCCGCGCGGTGTCGAACCCGCGCCACGCCGTGAACGCCCAGAGCAGCGCCAGTGCTCCGAACCCGAAGAAGCCGACCATCCGAGCGTGGTTGAACGGCAGCATCACCAGCGCGCTCACCGCCGCGACGCCGACGGTGAGCAGGTACGCCACGCCGACCGAGCGGTGGGCCACCGGCCAGCGGCGGCGCAGCCGCTGGGAGAACTGCCACGGCCCGAGCAGCAGCGCGAGCGACCCGAGAGCGACGTGAACGTAGAAGGCCCACCGGACCGGCAACGGCGCGTCCACGTAGGTGCCGGCCAGCCCGGCACCGTCATCGGCGAGGGCACGCAGGTCAGCGCTGGCGTAGGTGTACAACGAGAACCCGCCGATCGCGAGCGAGGTCAACAGCACCGCCGTCCAGCCGGTACGGGACCGCCGCACCGGTCTACCCCTGTTCGTCCGCACCGGTGGTGACGCCACCACTGCCGTGTCGCTCATGACCGCCCCCTGGCGAGTATGTAAGTGCCATTCACAATGTAAGTGACGTCAACATACGGCCTGATGTTAATGTCGTCAACATGGCAGCTGGGGTCACTCGCCGGACATACCACCACGGAGCGCTACGCGATGCGCTGCTCGCCGGTGCCCGGGAGTTGCTGGCCGAGCGCGGAGCGGAGGGCTTCAGCCTCAACGAGTTGGCCCGGCGGGTCGGCGTCAGCTCCGCGGCACCGTACCGGCACTTCGCCGACCGCGAGGCGCTGCTGTCCGCGCTGCGCGACGAGGGGTACGACGCGTTCGGTGCCGCTCAGCGCGCCGCCGCGGCGCAGGCGAGTGACCCCGCCGACCGGATCATCCGCCTGGTCGCCGCGTACCTGAGCTTCGCCGAGGAGAACAGCGCGATCTTCGGCATGATGTTCCGGTACTGGTCGTGGGCCGAGGTGCGGCCCGACACCTTCGCCCCTCTGGTGGGGGCGGTGGCCGAGGCGCAGGAGGCGGGTTTCCTGCCCGCCGGTCAGTCCGCCACCGCTCTGGCCCGCACCATCTGGTGCACCGTTCATGGCCTGACGACCCTGCGTCTCACCGGTGGCCTGACGAAACTCGGCCTGGACGCCCCGACGGACCAGCTGATCCGCGACACGTTCGCGGCGATCCTGCGCGACCCGACCGGCTGAGATTGACGTCGTCGAGGTGACGCTGACGCACGTTATTTCGCCGATTTAGCGTGCGTCAGCGTCACCTCGACGAACGCGGAGGAGCCCCGGGACCGTGGCGACTGGGGCGGGGTCCCGGGGCTCTGTGTACTCCGGCTACGGAAAGCGGTTCCGGTGCGGGCTCAGGCGTACGTCTTGGCCAGCTCGACGAAGCTCGACCACGACGACGGGGCGAAGGCCAACGTTGCGCCGTCACGGTTCTTGGTGTCCCGGACGTAGACGCGGCCCGGCAGGTTGTCGGCCACCTCGACACAGTTGCCGCTGTCGGACCTGGTGCTCTTGCGCCAACGCGCCTCGGTCAGCTCCATGTCTCGATCGCCTCCATGATCATCTCGTGGGACAGTCGTGCGGGCAAAGCGTACCCCCGGATCGTCTCCCAGTCCTCTTCCAACGCCTCGGTGGCATCCGTGGCCTCGATCAACCGTCCTTCCAGGTGGCCTTCGAGGAAGCCGACCGTCCGGCCGTCCACGGTCGCGAGCACCATCGGCCCGAGCACCCCGGGATAGCCTCCGGTGGTGAACGGCACGATGTGCACCTGCACGTTCTGCCGCTGGTTGGCGTCGGCGATCGCCTTCAACTGGTCGCGCATCACCTCCGACCCGCCCACGGATCTGCGCAACACCATTTCGTCGAGCACCACTACCAGCCGGCAGGCGTTGGTGGCCCGGGTGACGATCTCCTGCCGGTCCAGTCGGGCAGCCAGGGCCGGTTCAAGCTCCTCCGGCTTGGTGTTGAGCGCCTGCAACAGAGCACGCGCGTACGACTCCGTCTGGAGCAGGCCGGGCATCATCATCGGCTGGAAGATCCGGAGTAGCCTCGCCTTCCCTTCGTACTCGACGAACGGGCGGTACCACACCGGGGTCCACTCGCCACGGATGAACTCGCGATAGAACTTCATGAACGCGGTGCCGTGCGCCCGGTCCACCGCCCCGAGGTAGTCCGGCAGCGCCGGCCGCTCGCCGCGCTCCACCGCCCCGACGTGCGACGCGGAGAAGTGAATGCGCTCGCCCCAGGCCTCCTGAGTGAGACCCAGCAACTCCCGCACCCGCCGGAGGTCCTCTATCAGATACTCGCTCGCAGACATAGACGTTCACATCCCCCAATTCAACACGGCGTACCACTCTCCGGTGCCGGACACTTGCTGGAGCCACCCGTCGGAGCGCCATGGCCACCTAGTCACCCTCGGTCGCCATTCATCTTCCGCCGAGTGGGGCTGGCAGTCCAGGGTGGAAATTGACGGATACCTCGATCGTCTCCACCCGAAGGGGGAACAGTGCGCAGGAACGACGGCATCGGCGGAACTCCCCGCCTCGCCCGGTACATCTCGTTCAGATCTGCGGACGGTTCGGCAGCATCCATTCCCGACCCGCCGGACCGACTCACCCGGTCGCCCGAGCTGTCCCGGGCGGTCCACGACGCGAACTCGACCGCCCGTACCCACATCCCGAACCGGACCACCGGCGAGTGCCACCGGTGCGGCGGCGTGCCCGGTCCCTGCCGGCCGTTCCTGCGGGCAATCGCCATCCTGGACCGGTGGGACCCCAGTAGCGCCCGGCGGATCCGCGCCGTACTGCATCTCTCCGGGCTGATGCCCGCCGGATACCCGCACGACGACCGGGACGAGTCCGCCGAGTCGTACGGAGCGTCGGACGATGCCTGACGATGAAGCTCTGGTGTGCCCCGGTGATCTGGTGGCGCTGCGGCAGTGCGACCACTTGGATGGCAAGCGCCCGGTCCGGCTCCGAGTCCAGGAGGTCTGGCCCTCCCCCGAGTGGCGCTCGTGGGTGCTGCTCTACGGCCGGGAGATCAACGACGAGGAACCTGACCGCGACGGCAAGGCGGTCGAGGTCCAGGCGTTCAAGGACGTGCTCGGCCGGCCGGGCGTTGTGATCAAGACGGACCGGAGGCTTCCGCCCGGTCCCTGCTGAACGCCCGTCGGTCGGCCCGCCGAAATCTCCCCGAGCGGGCCGACCGACGGGTCACCGGCATGCTGCCGACGTCGGCAGCACAGCCCCACGCCGCCTGGCTGAGCGCCGCTGCTTCACGTAACCGCCGGAGTTCCTTTACCAGAAACCTGCTGCCGCTCATAGACCTTCGCGCCCCTCAAAGCAACACCGGGCGCCACGCGCCGGCCACCGGCACTCCCGACCCCACCCGCGGCTCTTCCATGTCACTACCGGATCACCCCGAGTGGTCATCTGTCTTCCGTCGACCGGGGTGGCAGTCCAGGATGGAAATCGACGGACAGCGTCCACGCTGAACACCCCGGGGCGCAGCACTTCCCACCGGTCGTTGAGACCCTGAAGGGGGGCCGGCAACCCCCGACCGGGGACATCGGACGGGAGATCCGGGAAGCTGCGCCCCGGGGGTCCACACCACCGATGCCCGAGGGAGGGTTTCGCCGCGAAATCAGCCGGCGGTGACCCGGTTCAGGACGTGGTCGCGGGCGTCGGCGTACCGGGCGCGGATGGCAGGCACCGCGTCGGCGGCGTACTCCTCGGTGTCGGCCGGGGTCCAGTCCGGCGCGTCCGGGGTGCCCAGCGCCAGCCAGGCGGCCTGCCGGGCGGCACCGTCGGCGACGTACTCCCCCGGTGGCGGCACCAGCACCGGGCAGCCGAACACCTCGGGCGCGATTCGGCGTACCGCCGCAGAGCGCGCCCCGCCGCCGACCAGAATGACCCGGTTGACGGCCGCGCCCTGGGCGATGAGGGCGTCCAGGCCATCGGCGAGCGCGCAGAGCATGCCCTCGACGGCGGCCCGCGCCAAATGCGCGGGGGTGCTGGTGGCCAGGGTGAGCCCGTGCAGCGAGCCGCTGGCCGTCGGCCGGTCCGGGGTGCGTTCCCCTTCGAGGTACGGCACCAGCACCAGCCCGTCGGCGCCGGCCGGCGCGCTGAGCGCCAACTCGGCGAGCCGCTCGTGGTCGACACCGAGCAGCTTCGCGGCGGCGTCGAGCACCCGGGCGGCATTGAGGGTGGCGACCAGCGGCAGGAAGCGGCCGGTGGTGTCGGCGAAGCCGGCGACCGCCCCACTCGGGTCGGCGGCCGGGGTGTCGGCGACGCTGAACACGGTGCCGGAGGTGCCGATCGAGACGATGACGTCGCCGGGGCGGGCGCCGACGCCGAGGGCGGCGGCGGCGTTGTCGCCGGCGCCGGGGCCGAGCGGCGCGCCGGAGCGCAGCGCGCCGGCCGGGTCGGTGGGGCCGAGCACCGTCGGCACCAGCGGCGTCCGGCCGAAGGCGTGTTCGAGCAGGTCGGGGCGGTACTGGCCGGTCGCGGCCGACCAGTAGCCGGTGCCGCTGGCGTCGCTGCGGTCGGTGCGCAGCGCGGCCAGGTCGCCGGTGCCGGCCAGCCGCCAGGTCAGCCAGTCGTGCGGCAGGCAGACCGCAGCCGTACGGTCGGCCGATGCCGGCTCGGTGCGGGCCAGCCAGCGCAGTTTGGTGATGGTGAAGCTGGCCACCGGCACCAGGCCGACCGCGTCGGCCCAGGCCTGCCGGCCGGCGGTGCCGCCGCCGAACTCGTCGATCAGTTCGGCGGCGGCACCGGCCGAGCGGGTGTCGTTCCACAGCAGGGCCGGCCGGACCACCTGGCCGGTCTCGTCCAGGCAGACCATGCCGTGCTGTTGGCCGGCGACGGCGGCGGCGGAGACGTCGTCCAGCCCGCCGGCGGAGTCGACGGCCTGCTGCAGCGCCGCCCACCAGGCGTCCGGGTGCACCTCGGTGCCGTCCGGATGCGCCGCCCGGCCCTCACGGACCAGCTTGCCGGTGTCCGCGTCGCGGATCACCACCTTGCACGACTGGGTCGACGAGTCGACGCCGGCGACGAGGGTCACGGCTGGTCCTCCATGAGGGGGGTCGGGCGGGTTTCGCGTTGGACGGTACGGGATCAGCGGGCGCCGAGCAGGTGCTCGACCGCGAGCTGGTTGAGGCGTACGAAGTGGAAGCCCTGCTCGGCGACGGCCTCCGGGTCGAAGTCCTCGAAGCTGGCCCGGTCGGCGAGCAGGTCGGTGTAGGTCTCGCCGGGGTTGAGGGTGGGCACGGCGAGGTCCGGGACCTTGCTGGCCGCGAGGGCCTCCTGCACCTCGGGGTCGGCCCGGAACGCGGCGGCCCGTTCCTTGAGCAGCAGGTACGTGCGCATGTTGGCGGCGGCGGACGCCCAGACACCGGTGTAGTCCTCGGTGCGCGACGGCTTGTAGTCGAAGTGCCGGGGGCCGTCGTAGGCGGGGGTGCCGTCGGGGCCGCCGTTTTCCAGCAGGTCGACCAGGGAGAACGCGTTGAGCAGGTCGCCGTGGCCGAAGACCAGGTCCTGGTCGTACTTGACGCCGCGCTGGCCGTTGAGGTCGATGTGGAACAGTTTGCCGTGCCACAGGGCCTGGGCGATGCCGTGGGTGAAGTTGAGCCCGGCCATCTGCTCGTGGCCGACCTCGGGGTTGAGGCCGACCAGCTCCGGGTGGGCCAGGCTGGAGATGAACGCGAGCGCATGCCCGACGGTGGGCAGCAGGATGTCGCCGCGCGGCTCGTTGGGCTTGGGCTCGATGGCGAACCGCAGGTCGTAGCCGCGGTCGAGGACGTACTGGCCGAGCAGGTCGACGGCCTCCCGGTAGCGGTCGAGCGCGGCCCGGATGTCCTTGGCGTGGTCGTACTCGGAGCCTTCCCGGCCGCCCCACATGACGAAGGTCTTCGCGCCCAGCTCGGCGGCGAGGTCGATGTTGCGCAGCACCTTGCGCAGCGCGAACCGCCGGATGGAGCGGTCGTTGCTGGTGAAGCCGCCGTCTTTGAAGATCGGGTGGCCGAAGAGGTTGGTGGTGACCATCGGCACCACCAGGCCGGTCTCGTCGAGGGCCTTGCGGAACCGGGCGATGTGCTGGTCGCGGCTGGCCGAGTCGGAGCCGAACGGGATCAGGTCGTCGTCGTGGAAGGTGATGCCGTAGGCGCCGAGGTTGGCGAGCTGGTGCACCGCCTCGACGGCGTCGAGCGGGCCTCGGCTGGCGTCGCCGAACTGGTCGCGGGCCTGCCATCCAACGGTCCAGAGCCCGAAGGAGAATTTGTCGGCCGGCGTGGGCTGGACTGTCATGGTGACCTCCGCGTAACACGACAGATTTGTTTAGTGATTGAATTATTTTCCTGTGGTGTGGCATTGTCAAGGCCATGCGCACGCCAGAATCCCCGCTCCGCCAGGCTGGTCTGCGCGAGCACCATCTCGGGCTGGTGGCCCGCCAGGTCGCCGCCGCCGGTCGTCCGCCGTCCCGCGCCGAGATCGCCGCAGCCACCGGGCTGACCCGGGCCACCGTCTCGGCGCTCGTCGACGAGCTGATCGGCGGCAACCTGCTCACCGAGGTCGCGCCGGTGCCCCGGACCGGCGCCGGCCGGCCGGCGACCGGGCTGGCGCTCGCCGCCGACGGCCCGGCCGGTCTCGGTCTGGAGATCAACGTCGACTACCTGGCCGCCTGCCTGGTGGACCTGTCCGGAACGGTACGCCACCGGGCGGTGCTGCCGGCGGATCAACGGCCGCACCCGCCGGAGCAGGTGCTGACCCGGCTCGCCACGCTGGCCGGCGAGGTGCTGGCCGCACCACAGGCGCGCGGGCTGCCGCTGGCCGGGGCCGCGCTGGCCGTACCCGGGCTGGTGACCCGGGACGGACTCGTCCGGCTCGCGCCGAACCTGGGCTGGCAGGACGTGGACGTTCCGGCCGTGCTGGCCGCCGCCGGCGGCCCGCTCGCCAGCGTACCGCTGACCGTGGACAACGAGGCCAACCTCGCCGCCCTCGGCGAGCTGCACGCCCGCCACGGCGAGCCGGCCGACTTCGTCTACGTCTCCGGCGAGATCGGCATCGGTGCCGGGATCGTGCTGGACGGCCGCCTGTTCCGGGGCACCCGGGGATGGAGCGGCGAGCTCGGCCACCTCGCGGTCCGCCCGGACGGGCCGAGCTGCCGCTGCGGGGCACGCGGCTGTCTGGAGCAGTACGCAGGACAGGAGGCGATCCTGCGCTCGGCCGGCCTGGCCGGGCAGGGGCTGACCGCCACCGAGGCGCTGCGCCAGGTCGCCGAGCGGGCGGCCGGCTCCGAGCCACAGGTGCGCCGCGCGTTGACGGCGGCGGCCGCCGCGCTCGGTGTGGTGCTCGCCGGGGTGGTCAACCTGCTGGATGTGCAGACCATCGTGCTCGGTGGCATCTACGCACCGCTGGCCCCGTGGCTGTCGCCGGTCGTCGAGGCGGAGATCGGTCGACGGGTGCTGACCGTCGGCTGGTCGCCGGTGACCGTCCGGGCCTCGCTGCTCGGTGCCGAGGCGGCGGCGACCGGTGCGGCCGGCGCGGTGGTCCGGGCGGTACGCGACCACCCGGCCCCCTGGCTGGCCGCTGGCTGACGCCAACGGCCGTCAGAGCCCGCCCGTGGCCGAGGTGAGTAGGTACCGCGGCCCAGGTCAGTACGCGCCGCGGCCGTTGACGACCGCGCCGAAGGTCTTCCACAGGATGGTCAGATCGCTGGCCAGCGACCAGTTCTCCACGTAGTAGAGGTCGAGCCGGATGCCGTCCTCCCAGGACAGGTCGGACCGGCCGCTGACCTGCCACAGGCCGGTCATTCCAGGCTTGACCAGCAGCCGGCGGGCGACGTCTCCGTCATAGCGGGCCACCTCCGACGGCAGCGGCGGTCGCGGACCGACCAGGCTCATGTGGCCGAACAGTACGTTTGCCAGCTGTGGCAGCTCGTCGAGCGAGTACTTGCGCAGGAACCGGCCGACCCGGGTGATGCGCGGGTCGTCGCGCATCTTGAACATCAGCCCGTCGGTCTCGTTCTTGGCCGCCAGCTCGGCGAGCAGCTTGTCGGCGTCGACCACCATCGTGCGGAACTTGTAGACGTGGAACTCCCGCCCGCCCTGGCCGACTCGGACCTGCTTGAAGATGACCGGGCCTCGGCTGTCGATCTTGATTGCCAGGGCGAGCAGGGTCAGGATCGGCAGCAGCAGGGTCACCGCCAGCAGCGACACCGACCGGTCGACGAAGCCCTTGACCAGCTTGCGGGTGCCTCGGAACTCGGGTGCCTCGACGTGGATCAGCGGTAGCCCGGCGACCGGCCGGGTGTGGATCCGCGGCCCGGCCACGTCGGTCAGCGCCGGGGCCAGCACCAGGTCGATGCCGGTGCCCTCCAGTTGCCAGCCGAGCCGGCGCAGCCGGGTGGCGGTCAGCTCCCCGGACGCGGTGACCGCGACGGTGTCGGCACCGGTGGCGGCAGCGGCGTCCGGGATGTTGCGGAACGAACCGGCGACCGGCACGTCACCGAGCCGCTGCGGCACCGGGGCCAGCAGCGCGTCCGGGATGCAGGCACCGACCACCCGGTAGCCCGCGTACGGCTCTCGCCGCAGCGTGTGCACCAGCTCCAGCACGTGCGGGGTGTCCCCGACCACCAGTACCTTGCGGAACCACCCCGTCCCGGTGGCCCGCTGACGGTGCAGGTACTTGCGGGCGCCGAACCGGCCGGCGACCAGACCGACGGTGCCGACCGCGAAGGCCACCGCCAGGAAGCCTCGGCTGATCCCGACGTTGGCGACGTAGCCGATGATCGCCACGGTGCCGGCCAGCCGCAGGCTGGCAGTAATCACCCGCCGGTACTCGTCGGCACCGTAGCCGAGCACCCGGTCGTCGTAGCAGCGCAGCAACTTCAGCGAGGCCAGCCACGCGATCATCAGGCAGGGGGTCGTCAGGACGTACGGTAAATCCGCTCCGGTGGCTTCCTCGGCACCGAAACGCACCAGGTAGCCGGCCAGCACGGCGGCGCAGAGCACGCCGATGTCAAGGGCGGCGATCGCCCGAATGTAGGCACGCTGTCGCGCGTGCAGCACTGCGGTGGGCGCTCCCGGTGTGGAGTCCGGTTGCACCACCGCAGCGTTGACCAAAGTCGCCGACGTCACTAGCCCTCCCCAGCTTGCTCGAGTCGACGCAGACCCCGGGCACCTCGCTGGCCCGTCGTTGGTACCGGTGGTGCCACGGCACCCCGATATCTTGGCCCACCGTCCGGCACGGCCGAAGCTTGCGACAGATTACCGTCAGTCGGCCAGAGGGCTTCCACAATAGAGGTACAATATGGAGCCATTTCACAACCCTCAGTCACTCGGTGGCTCGACAAAACCCCTCGAACCGCCACATCACCGACTCAGCGCACGGTTGTCGGGCGGAGAGCGATCGCCTTGAGCAAGATGTCACCGATGTTGGCCGGATCCTCGGTTACGAACACCCCGCCGCCGGTGGTATTGGTGATCGACTCCAGTTCCTCCTGACTCACCCCGTCGCCGATGCCAACGTAGATCACCTGGATGGGCCGCTGTGGATCAGCCGCCTCGGCCAGCTCGGCCAACAGCTCATCCTGGGTCAACCCGCTGTCGTCCTCGTTCCTACCATCAGTGAAGATGACCACCGAGTTGACACGCCCGGCTGCCCATTCGTCCTGCACCGTCAGATAAGCGGCGAGCGTCGTGTCGTACAAACCGGTATTTCCGTTTCGCTTCGGCACGACCTCCGACAGCGACGCTTCCAGCTCCGCCCGACGGCTACTCAACGGGCTGATCGGTACGAGTTCCCGCCAGTCCTGCTCGCCGTCCAGCTGAGTGGAGAAGATCCACAGTCCGAGGGCCCACGAATCGTCGAACAGACTGAGCCCTCGGCGGGCCGCCTCCCGGGTGAGGTCGGCGCGGGTGACGTTGTCCGCGGTGGGCACCGGCTCCAGCATCGAACCGGAGACGTCGATCACCGCGAGCATCTGAGCGGGCAGGGTGACCGACGTCCAGGTCGCGAGGACCCGGTCGATCACCACTGGGTCCAGGCCGCCGGCCGCCGTACCGCCGGAGTCCGGGGTGACGGTAGCCGGTGCGGTGCCGGCCGGGCTGGGTGCCCCCTGGGGCGCGCTGAAGCCGGCACCCCAGGTGCCGTCCGGCGCCCGTAGCCCCTGGTCACCGAGCCGGTCCCGGAACCCGGCACCGGTCAGCACCGAGTAGAAAGCGGCCGCCGCCGCGGCCTTCGCCGGGTCGGCGCCGGGCAGCACCGCGTACGGGTAGTCGAGCGACATCGGCGCCGGTTCCAGGTACAGCGCCGCGAGCGCGATCGGCGGCTGCGCGGCGTTGTACTCGATCACGTCCTCCTCGGACAGGGCGGCGGCGCCGAGCGCGGAGGCGACCGACGCTGGGTCGGCCGAGCGGGGGAAGCGGGCGATGAGGTCCTCCCGCAGCGCGGACCGGCCGGTGGCCAGGGCGCGCAGCGCCGCCGTGGTCGTCTGCTGGGCGTTTGCTCCGGCCTCGCCGGCCGCCTCACCGAGGGCGAGCAGGCCGGACAGGCCGGCGGCGTCGCGGGTCGGCTCGACGATGCCGGTCCGCAGCTCGGTGCCGGTGGTGATCTGCTGCAGCAGATCCGTCCAGGTCAGCTGCTGGTCGGGCCAGCCCAGGTTGGTCGCCACCGGCTCGGGCATCGCGACCACCACCGGGCTGCGGGCCACCGACTCGTTGTTGGCCGGGGTGAACCCGGGGGCCAGTGAACTCAGCCGGAGCAGCCAGGTGGACGAATCGGGCACCCACACGTCCGGCGCAATCGCCGTACCGCTGGCCTGGCCGACCCCGGCCAGCGCGACACCGTGCTGCCCGGCCACCACAGCGGCCACGTCGACCGGGTCGGATGCGGTGACCTCGACCGCGACGCAGGTGTCCCCGACCGCGCCGCTGTCGGCCCGCCACCGGTCCGCCGCCGCCTGCACGGCGGGCGCGATCTCCGGCGCGGCGGAGACGACCAGCGGCAGCGCCCCGGTGCAGGACTCGGCGGTGAGACGTTGGTAGCCGAACCAGACCCCGGCGGTGACGACGACCAGCGCCATCGCCGCTGCGATGGCGCTGGCTCCGCGAACTCGACGTCGCATTCGATGGCGGCCTGGCACGGTCCCATACTCCGGATGCGCAGGCCAGCGTGCCAGGTACGTTCGGACGAAAGTTACGGAGGAGAAACACTTGAATGGAAATTGGTGACTTCAGGTAGCCGCGCCGCTTCCGTACGTTTCGAGAAGACCGGCAGGACCCTGTCTGCCTGGACAAACAGCCCGCGCCGGCATGGCACGGACATCAGCCGCACAGTCCTCAGAAACCCGGCAGCACGCAGGTCGGTGTCGGCACCGCGACCGGGTCACCGACCGGGGTCGGCACCCCGTCAGAGGAGTCGATCACGAACACGCCCACCGAGCCCGACCGCTCGTTGGCGACGTACAGATGATCGCCGAGGATTGCGAAGTGACGCGGCCAGTGGCCACCGGCAGACACCTCGGCGACGTACCTCGGCTGGTCGGGGACGGCCAGCGAGAAGACCGCGACGGTGTCCGGGCCGCGGTTGGCGACGTAGAGGAACCGGCCGCCCGGCCCGACCGCGATCTCGGCGGGCTGCGCACCGCCGGCCGCACCGCCGGACGATCTACTCGCCGGCACCCGGGCCCGCTCGGTCAGCCCGCCGGCCCCGTCGATCTCGTACGCCGTCACGCTGGCATCCAGCTCCCCCACCAGGTACGCCCACCGGCCGTCAGGGTGCCGGGCGAGATGCCGAGGGCCGCTGCCCGGCGTCGCCGCGACGGCCGGGTCCGGCTCGGTCAGCGTGCCGGTAGCCGGGTCGAGCAGGTAGCGGTGCACGGCGTCGGTACCCAGGTCGACGACGTAGAGCCCGGCACCGGCCGGGTCCGGGGAGACCATGTGGGCGTGCGGACCCTCCTGCCGGTCCGGTCGCGGCCCGCTCCCCGAATGCGTCTGCAGATCGGTACGCGGCAGTAGCGCCCCGTCGTCATCGACCGGATGCACCGCGACGCTGCCGCTGACGTAGTTCGCGCTGACCAGATGACCACCCGTCGCGGCGAACGCCAGGTGGCACGGGCTCGACCCGCCGGTGGACCGGCTGCCCAGCAGGCGCAGCCGGTCGCCGCGGACCGACCAGGCGCTGACGGCGCCCTCGTCCAACTCGTTGACCGCGTACAGCACCGGACGGTGCGGGTGCCGGGCGAGGAACGAGGGCGAGGCACACTCGGCGGCCAGCGTCGGCTCGCTGAGCTGGCCGGTCGCCGGGTCCCGTCGGGCGACCATCACCCCGGCTCCGTTCCCACCGCCCTCGGCCGTGTAGCAGCCGAGGTAGATCGTCTCCGCCGCCGGATTCGGCTCCGCTGCGCGCACCGGACTCCCTTCCGCCGTCCGCGCCGGCCGGTCCCGGCCGGAACCCGGGCCGTCGGCGTCGGACACTCGATTCAATCCGAGCGATCCTATAGGATCTTTGATCTACCCGCTGCCAGGTCGGGCAACCACCCGACCAGGCATCCCCAGACCAGGCAATCAGGGTCGACAGCCCGCAGGTCGAGCACCGAGGAGGACCCCGTGCGGCCAGCGCGTCGTCTCACCCTCACCGACGACGTGTACGAGACCGTCCGCGCCCAGGTGATGGACCACGTGGTCGTCCCGGGCGCCCGGATCAACATCGACGCCCTGGCCCGCGACCTGCAGGTCTCGCCCACCCCGGTGCGCGAGGCGCTCGCCCGGTTGGAAGCCGACGGGCTGGTCCGCAAGCGCCCGCTGGTCGGATACACCGCCACGCCACTGCTTACCCGCGACGAGTTCGACGAACTCGTCGAGATGCGGCTGATCCTGGAGACCGCCGCCGCTCGACGGGCCGCCGCCCGGTCGGCCACCACCGAGCCGGCCGTCCTCGATCTGCTCCGCGAGGCCGCCGACCTGCCCGGTCCGGTGCCCGGCGCGCAGGGCTACGCGAGCATCGCCGCCTTCACCGCCCAGGACGCCCGGTTCCACAACCTGCTCGCCGAACAGTCCGGCAACCGGATGCTGCACGACGCGGTCGTCCGCCTCCGACCGCACCTGCACTTGTTCCGGCTGCACTTCCCGCCGACCCACTACCGCACCAGCGGGGCCGAGCACCACCGGATCGTCGACGCGGTGGCGTCCGGCGACCCGAACCGGGCCGAGACGGCGGTACGCGAGCATCTGCTCGCCGCCCGGCAACGCCACCTCCCCTTCTTTCGGCAGGGCTGAGCCGATGCGCGTCGCACTCTTCGTCACCTGCGTCAACGACATGCTCTTTCCGGGCACCGGGCGGGCCGTCGTGCAGTTACTGGAGCGCCTCGGGCACACCGTCGACTTCCCGCTCGACCAGAGCTGCTGCGGGCAACTGCACGGCAACAGCGGATACCGGGCCGAGGCGTTACCCCTGGTACGCCGGTTCGTCGAGACGTTCCAGGACCACCCGGTGGTGGTCGCCCCGTCCGGTTCGTGCGTGGCGATGGTCCGCGACGCGTACCCGCGACTGGCCGCAGACGACCAGGCGCTCGCCGCCGCGGTCGACGAGCTGCGACCCCGGGTGTACGAGCTGTCCGAGCTGCTGGTCGACGTGCTCGGCGTCACCGAGGTCGGAGCCGCCTTCCCGCACCCGGTCACCTACCACCCGACCTGCCACGGGCTGCGGATGCTGCGGCTGGGCGACCGGCCGCTGCGGCTGCTGCGCGCGGTCCGCGGGATCGACCTGCGCGATCTGCCGGACGCCGAGGAGTGCTGCGGTTTCGGCGGCACCTTCGCGACGCGCAACGCCGCCGTCTCCAGCGCCATGCTGGCCGACAAGTGCCGGGCGGTACGCGGCACCGGCGCCCGCTACCTGGCGGCGGCCGACAACTCGTGCCTGGCCCACATCGGCGGCGGGCTGAGCCGGTCCCGCAGCCCGGTACGAGCAGTGCACTACGCGCAGATCCTGGCCGGCACGGCGGAGGAGTCGCATTGACCAGCACCAACGCCGGCAGCGCCAGCGGCGGCAGCACCGGCAACGTGACCGCCCGGCTGCCGTTCCCCACTGCGGCGGCCCGCGAGCTGGGCAACGCCCAGCTGCGGGCCAACCTGCACCGGGCCACCCGCACCATCCGCGGCAAGCGGGAACGGATGGTCGCCGAGCTGCCGGACTGGGAGGCGCTGCGGGTCGCCGGGGCGGCGGTCAAGGACGACGTGCTGGCCCGCCTGCCCGAACTGCTTGAGGAGTTCGAGGCGGCGGCCACCGCCGCCGGCGCCCAGGTGCACTGGGCGCGGGACGCGGCCGAGGCGGGCCGGGTGGTCACCGACCTGGTCCGGCGGACCGGCGTCGACCAGGTCGTCAAGATCAAATCGATGGCCACCCAGGAGATCGGGCTCAACGAGACCCTCGCGGCGGCCGGCATCGAAGCGATCGAGACCGACCTCGCCGAGCTCATCGTCCAGCTGGCCGACGACACGCCCTCGCACATCCTGGTCCCCGCGATCCACTACAACCGGACGCAGATCCGGGAGATCTTCGCCCGCCGGATGCCCGGTGTCGACCTGGCCAGCCTCACCGACGACCCGCCGGCGCTGGCCGAAGCGGCCCGCCGCCACCTACGGGAACGGTTCCTCTCCGCGCGGGTGGCGATCTCCGGGGCGAACTTCGCCGTGGCGCGCACCGGCACCCTGGTCGTGGTCGAGTCCGAGGGCAACGGACGGATGTGCCTGACCCTGCCGGAGACGATGATCTCGGTGGTCGGGGTGGAGAAGATCGTCCCGACCTTCCAGGACCTGGAGATCTTCCTGCAGTTGCTGCCGCGCTCGTCGACCGGGGAACGGATGAACCCGTACACCTCGATGTGGACCGGGGTGACCCCCGGCGACGGGCCGCAGCAGCTGCACATCGTGCTGCTCGACAACGGCCGGG
Organism: Micromonospora sp. LOL_021; assembly: GCF_048060215.1. Lineage (NCBI taxonomy): Bacteria > Bacillati > Actinomycetota > Actinomycetes > Micromonosporales > Micromonosporaceae > Micromonospora > Micromonospora sp. LOL_021. Next base: position 84,300 of record NZ_JBHMIN010000028.1, read on the forward strand.
CCGACACCCTCGCCGACCCGGTCGGCCGGCAGGCGCTGCGCTGTATCCGCTGCTCCGCCTGCCTGAACGTCTGCCCGGTCTACGAGCGGGTGGGTGGTCACGCGTACGGCTCGGTGTATCCGGGACCGATCGGGGCGATCCTCTCCCCGCAGCTCACCGGCCCCCGGGCCGGAGCGAACCGGACCCTGCCGTACGCCTCGACCCTCTGCGGTGCCTGCTTCGACGCCTGCCCGGTACGCATCGACATCCCGCAGGTGCTGGTGCACCTGCGCGAGCGTGGGGTCGACGAGGTCCGCCGGCGCCCGTCCGCCGAGCGCGCCGCGATGGGCGCGATGTCCTGGGTGATGCGCGACCGCCGACGGTACGCCGCCGCGCTGCGCGAGGCGTGCACCGTCAGGAAGGTGCGCACGGTCAGCTCGCCCCGCCGGTCGACCTCGTAG